>NZ_DBMEXE010000057.1:0-8024 GCF_056804935.1 Holdemanella sp.
CATCTTTATTTGCTTCTACAGCCTTTCGCTTAATTAAGTTGCAACTAGGCAACATTGTTGATTTCACTGTCGCAATTACTCCAATCCTCTTTCCTAATTTCACTGCTTTTTTAGCCATTGGCTCATCAATTTTTAAAGTAGGAATGGAAGTTGACTTTTTAGCAACATCAAAAGCTTCACCCACACTTGAACATTGATTGAAAATCAAATCTGGATGTAATGAATTTGCAACCTGAACATACATGTTCATTCGCGAAATAATTTGAGGTGTTGGCCCATTATTCTTTTTCACTTCTTCTAGAAGTGAATCATCAATAATATTAACTAACTCAACATCTGGCATATATTTCTTAACCAATGCTTTTAAATCATTCAATGATACTGGGCTTGTGTGAATCATAACAATTTTCTTCATAGTTTTACCCCCTATAATCTTCTAATTTCATGATTGCGTTTAAAATCAATTCTTTTGTAACCTTATAAGGCACATGTTTTAACTCTTGATTGATTACGGTTTTCTCCAATATATCTGACAAGTCCTCATTTCTTCTTAGTTCTAAATCTGCTAAACAAATTGGAAGACCAATTTCTTCATGTAATCGATATGTTTTTTTCAATAATTCCATTTGATTATCCATCATCAATTGCACTAAAGTACCATAGGAAACAACCTCCCCGTGTAAATGGCCTTTCTCAATGTGTTGACGTACTGTAAGTCCGTAAAATAATGCATGTGATAATGCCGAATTAAATTCAGGATCCACAATCAAAGATACACAACCTGTCGTAACAATTATATTTTGTATAGTTCTTTCAACTTCATGACTTAGCTTATGCTCTTTGGCATCTTCTAACGCCTTCTTTGCATCTCTAAGTACAGGATAATAACAATTTTCTCCAATCTTAATACCTAATTCACTGGTGAAATTTAACTCATCATTACGTGCACTGAATGTAGATTCGATGTGTTTAGCCATTGTATCTCCTATGCCTGCCCACAAATATTTGATAGGTGCTCTAACAATAATATTTGGTTCAATAAAACAATGTAATGGTGGATTTTTCAGTTGCACAATTTCTAAAAATGTTCCATTTAAATCATACATAATACTAATTTTAGTAACTGCCGCACAAGTTGAAGCTATCGTAGGAATAGTATATACAGGGATACTTAATATATTTCCAACACACTTTACAGTATCAATACATTTTCCTCCCCCAATCGCAAATAATGCATTACAAGATTGTATGCCTCTTACCTGTAATATTTTATTCACATTTGCATAATTTGCTTCTTTTCCATAGCATTGCTCGGCAAGAATTTCATAGTTATCTGTATTTAGTACTTTTTCTGTGTATTGTTTTGCCTCATCATACGCTTTTTGTCCATAAAATATAGCTATTTTAGAGTGTTTGGGAACAAACTTGTCTATTTCTAAAAGTGCATTTTCTCCCATTGTAAAATTTGGTAAAAATGATGTTTTCATATGTACCTCCTAAAAAAGAGATTTTATTTCTCTAAAATCTCTTTTACAAATTTTTCTAATTCTGGATCTTGGCATCCGGCAAAGAAACATTCTTGGAATCGAGGTGATAAACTTCCTTTTACTAATTCTGGATCAATCGCCCTCAAAGCAGAAATTAAATCTTTAGAAATAGCCTCCTTCATTTGAGACAATAAATCCGCATTTCTATTTTGTGATTCTTTTCTTCCTGGTTCATTTGGATAACCCATTCCTTTTGGACTTCCAAAAGCTTTTTCAAAGATATATTGTAAATTTAAATCAGCTCCCCATCCAAATCCTTTAGCGTATGGTAGCGCTAATGCGTTACCATTGTTAATTTGCAAGAACAAGTATGCATCTGATGGATCAATACAATAACCACAAACGACACCAGGAAATGCGTTACATGCCATCATAGCTCCTTGTCCTGTTCCACATCCAGTTACTACAAAATCTACTGCTTTAGAATTCAATAATAGAGCTGCTTGAATACCAATATTTAAATATGTTAGATATGGATCATCTCCATCTTTACACATTCCTGTGTTATATACGGTGTGTCCCATTGGTTCAACCACTTTTTTCAATTCGTTCAATACTGTGGCATTTTTTGATGCCTGGCTAAATTCATTAATTAATGCGATTTTCATATTCTTTTCTCCTTGTTCATCTTGATAACCATCCACCATCGACAGGAATGGTTGCACCACATACATAATCAGATGCTTCACTAGCTAAAAATATAACAGTCCCTTGCAAAGTCTCTGGTTTTCCCCAATATCCTGCAGGGATACGGTCTAGCACCTCTTTATTTCTTACTGGATCTTCTTGCATAGGCTTTGTTAATGGGGTATCCATATATCCTGGTGCAATACAATTACAGTTGATGCCATATTTAGCTAATTCATTAGCCATTGTCTTTGTAAGTCCCATAACACCACTTTTACTTGCTGTATAAGCCGCTGTTAATATGCCGCCTGTAAAAGACAACATACTAGCGATATTAATAATTTTTCCTTTTGTTTTCTGTGCAATCATTTGTTTAGCTACACTTTGAGACAACAAGAAAATAGATTTTAAATTCAGATTCAAAATATAATCCCAATCTTTTACATCATATTCAAGAAATGGTTCGCGAATATTGGCACCTGCATTATTTAAAAGAATATCCACATGACCATATACTTTAATTACTTCTTCAACAATTTCATCCATTTTTTCTACAGTTGGATTCGATAAATCAGCACGATAATAATGGTATTTCACGCCTTCTTTTTCAATAGCTTCACGAATCACATGATCATCTTCACGTCTTCCAATATTAAAAATATCAGCTCCAGCTTTAGCTAATCCTTGGCACATTGCAAATCCAAGGCCTTGATTTGCCCCAGTAACAATAGCTACTTTCCCATTTAAATCAAACATTTTTCCTCCTTAATAAATAAGGTAGGCATCATACCTACCTTTGTTTATTATTCATTTCCGACTGTAACTGTTTCTCCATATACATATTGATTGTTTGAACCAATTACACGGATATAATCCTTAACAAACTTTTTGATAGCTTGTTCTGCAACCATCATAATTTGCATGTAATTTAAACCAGGATTTTCTTCCCATGCAGCCTTCATTGCATCTTCTGCAGCATGGAATGCATCTGTACATACATTAATTTTATTGATACCACCAGCAACAGCTTTACGGATGTTTTCTTCTCCAGAACCAGAACCTCCATGTAATACTAATGGCATTTTTAATGCAGCTTTTAATTCAGCCAAACGATCAAAATCTAATACAGGAACATATCCTTTAGGATAATTACCATGTGCCGTACCAATCGCAACAGCCAATGCATCCACACCTGTGTCCTTTACATATTGAACCGCTTGTTCTACATTTGTATATAAATCAACTTTAGAGTTATCACCATCTCCAGCTTGTCCTACATGTCCAAGTTCACCTTCAACACAAATTCCTTTTTGATGTGCCAAAGCAGCAATAGTAGCTGTACGCTTTACATTTTCTTCATATGGATATGATGATGCATCGATCATTACACTTGAGAAACCCCATTGAATAGCTGAAACTTCATCTTCAAATTTTTGTCCATGATCCAAGTTTAAAGCGACTGGAACTGTTGCTCTTTCTGCCATTTCTTTGATCATTGGAACCATTTCAGTTGGATGTGCCAAGTTAGCCATCTGACCAACACCAATATTAATAATGATTGGTGAATGTTCTTCTTCAGCAGCTGTAATAACCGCACGAGCCATTTCCATATTTACACTATTTACTGCCATTACAGCATAATTGTGTTTATCTGCATGAGTTAAAATGTCTTTCATTGATACGTACATAATATACCCTCTTTCTATCTATCTTTTTCTAAACTATTCAATGTTGATATCTAAGTCTAAATCAACAACTTCCTCTTCGTGATCTTCTTCTTCAGCTGGTTTCTTTTTGAAGATTGCATATAAGATACCAGTTACGACTGAACCAACTACCATGGCAACCAACCACATTAATGGGTTTGTTGATAATCCACATACGAAGATACCACCGTGAGCAGCAGGAGTTTCTACACCAGCAGCCATTGCGATACCACCAGCAATTGCACTACCTACCATTGAGCAAGGAATAAAACGTAATGGATCGTTTGCTGCAAATGGTAATACACCTTCTGTAATGAAGCAAAGTCCCATGAATAAACAAGAAACACCTGTATCTCTTTCAGCTTGAGTAAATTTCTTTGGTTGTAAGAATGTAGCAATTGCAACTCCAATAGGAGGTGTCATACCACCAATAATTTTTGCAGATTCTGGAGCAGCATATCCATCAGCGAATAATGCATTGGCAGCCATAGAAGCAGTTTTGTTGATAGGTCCACCCATATCGAATCCCATACAAGCACCGATTACTGCACCAACTAAGAATTTAGAACCACCATTCAATGACATAATCCAATTTTGAATAGCTGTCATAACTGCTGTCATAGGTCCCATCAATAACATGAAGAACAATGCCCCAACAATAAATGTAACAAATACTGGAATAATCAATACTGGAAGTAAGCCTTGTAATGCCTTTGGAAGTTTTTCTCCATACTTTTTAAATACATTGACTAACCAACCAACGATAAATCCAAGAATCAATGCACCGATAAATCCGGCTTTTGCTTGGTTTGCTGTATATCCTAAGATAAATGCAGGAACGATACCTGGACGTTCAGACATAGAATATGCAATACCAGCTGCTAATACGGCACAGGCGAAGCTCATCGCAAAATCAGATAATTTTGAAATAGCCCACCAGAATTGGCCCCAATCAAATGCATTTAAATAAGAGAAGATTGTAGCTCCAGAAGCATCTGGTGCTAAGTTTCCAACTTCCCAACCTCCTAAACCTTTGGCAAGAGCTCCTAAGATACCACCGGCAACAACCATTGGAATCATGTAGGAGATACCAGTCATTAAGTGTTTTTTAAAATCTTGTAACATATTAATTTCTCTCCTTATTAGTCCTGTTATTTTTTACCTAATTTTTTTTCGATTGTTGCAATTAAACTTTTTGGACTCTTCATTGCAACACTAATTGGAATATCTACAACTGGTTTTCCTTTGAATCGTTCAACACCACCAACTGCGATATCATGAGCAAGAATTACTACATCAGCTGCTTTAATATCTTCTGGAGTCAATTCATTTTGTGCGCCAATTGTTCCTTGTGTTTCAATTTTGCACTCATGACCAGCTTCAGTTGCAGCTTGTTGAATTTTTTCTGCAACAATGTAAGTATGTGCAATTCCTGCTGTACATGCTGTGATACCAATAATTTTCATTTTCTTTCACCTCCTGGCTTTCTTTTCTTTTGTTGTCCATATCATATATCGTAAAGCGCTTTCTTATTTCATTATTTAGGGCACTTTAATATGGTAATTTTTTATTAATTAAATTAAATCAATATCTAATTCCTCAATTGTTTCTTCCTCTTGATCCGATGTTTTTTCACCTTCTGCAACACAAGCTGAATCATTAACAATCACATCAATTAATTCTGATTTTGAAGTCACTTCTTGTAACTTACGAACACGATTGTCATTACCTAATTTTCCGGCTAGATCCGCCAATAATTTCATGTGATTCTCGGCAAAATTATTGTCGTCACTTACACAGAACAAGAAAATAATATTTGTATCTTGGTACCCATCTTCAGACATACAGCTCTCCCACTTTACATCTTGCACACAACGTCCAATCGCAATACCAATCTTGCGAACAGCACTACTTTTACCATGTGGAATTGAAATCTTATGTCCCATTCCTGTTGGTCCTTCTGCTTCACGAACATAAATGTCCTTGACAAACTGATCTACATCCGAAATATATCCTGCCTGCAACAATCTTTTGCTCAGATTGCGTAAAGCCTCATCTTTCGTTGTACCCTCAAGTTCCAAATCAATGATTTTTTCATCCAAAATTTCTTTTAATTCCATAATAATCTCCCTCCGTTATTGAATTAAGAATCGATAAAAATCTATATTTGATGTAAAGCCACGTAAGATACTTACTTGTTCATCTCCATCAACCAATTTTATATATTGTTTATAGAATTGCTGCGTTCTACGTATCTCAAAGTCTGTACTAAATTTAACAACCAACAAGAACACAACATCGACATATTTTGAATCCCACAAGATTGGTTTATCTAATGTAGCAATCACAATCTTTGCCGTATTGACCTCCTGCGTATCTCCATGAGGTATCGCAACACCATTCCCAATTGAAGTAGGTGTCATATTTTCGCGTTCCATTACAGTTTTAAAATACTTTTTAGTCACATAACCTTTATCAACCAGTTTGTTACAAAGCATCGACAACAATGATTTTTTATCTTTGACTTTTAAATGACAGAAAATCAAATCTGGCTCAAATAACTCGTGACATATCGCATTAAAACGTGCTGGCCTATCTTGCTTTTGCACACTTAATTCTTTGATTTTATCTTTTACACAATTCAAATTTGAATCACTCAACCAATCATCAATTTCCACTATACGATCATCTTCTGAATGTAAGTTTTTAGTTGTTAAAATCAAGTCATCTTTACAACGTGCTAATGAAAAATCATGCATACTTTGTACATGGATTTTCTTTATTTCATCGCAATTCCTTCTTAATTTATCGCAAATCATCTGGTTAATTCCATTCGATGCATTGGATACAAGAATTGCGGAAATCGGCTTTGAATTTCGCTCTAATGCAGATTGAATATAAATGGCGATGAAGCTTAATTCATCTTCCGTTATTTTCAAATTAAAATACTCTTCAAATAAAACTGAAATCAACCAAGATACTCTAAATGTAGTTGTATACTCATTTTTTATATACCCAGTTAGTTCATTGTTTGCACTACGATTGTATTTCAATCTGAAAATCGTAGGCCTTAAATGAATTAATAATCCATTATATAATTCGGTATCTTGTCTTAAATCCACATTTGTAACATTACTGATTACGTCAATCATTTTTTCTACGAATTCTTTTAATTTCGCATCATATTGCTCGATCAAAGATTCTGTATCATATGGCATTGCTTCATAATCAATCATTTTAGAACATAGGATCTGAATGGATAAGAATGCGATTTCTCCATCAGGTATATCTACATGAATATATCTTTGAATCTTTTTATAAATCTTTTCTGCTAAATGATATTCACTGTATTGAGAAAGAACTTCAAATTCTTTCTTTGAAATATTCAAATTTTTGATCTTATTTGTAACATTTTCGTAAACAGCAATACTTGTATATACTAGAATTTCATCAAAAGATTCATCGACTAAATTAAATCCCCATTCTTTTTCAACTTCAAGAATAGCATCTTTAATAATATCAACTTGTAATCCAGGCATAAAATAAGTAATACCCTCATAAATTGAGTGTGTCTCATCTAACTTAGTAATATAGTTTTTTAAAGCTAAACGATAAGAAGTTTCACTATACTCTAGTTCTATACCTTTGTTACGAATCACATTCAGCTTAATATCAAACATGTTCAACCAATCTTTACAATCTGAGATGACTTTTAACATTGTTGGCACACTCAAATATAATGTATCGGCTAAATCTTTCGAAGTAAGCCTTTTTTTACTGTTCACATTCAATATTTCTTGCAATGCCAATACCATTCGAGATTTATCTGATTGAACCAATTCGTTTTCATCAGCACTAATCAATTTTTGTATCTTCGCTCTTTGAGAAGTGTTGCACTCGAGCCACATTCCGATACGAGGTTTTTTTTCAATTGTACCTAGATTTATTCTCTTTCAACATATAGTTGATTGAATCAATCTTTGTACGAATTGTTTTTTCAGATAACCCTATTTCATCAGCCAATTGCTTGTTCGTGACCATTTCATGTGTTAAGAAATATTTCAATATTAAATTTGAATAAATAGTCGTCTTATTTTTAACTGTGTTCAATTCGCTCACTCCTTGCACGTATAAATTAACATAT
>NZ_DBMEXE010000058.1:0-1916 GCF_056804935.1 Holdemanella sp.
TACAATCGTCAAAAAGCAGTTGATTTATTTAAAGCTCGTTTGAAACGTAGAAAAATTGACGTATATTTCCACTACTTTATTGAAGGATATCCTACGGATACTAAAAAAATCATTTCGGATTCTGGATTTGGAAAGAATGATTATGTTAAGACAACAAGACCTTTAGTGGTTGTAACAGCACCTGGTCCTGGTAGTGGTAAAATGGCTACTTGTTTATCACAGTTATATCATGAACATAAACATGGCATTAAGGCTGGATACGCAAAATATGAAACGTTCCCTATTTGGAATTTGCCTTTGAATCATCCTGTTAATTTAGCTTATGAGGCTGCAACTGCAGATTTGGCCGATGTAAATATGATTGACCCATTCCATTTACAGGCTTACAATGAAGTAACAGTTAACTATAATCGTGACATTGAAATTTTTCCTGTCCTAAAGAACATTTTTGAAGAAATATATGGTTCAAGTCCTTATCAAAGTCCAACAGATATGGGTGTAAATATGGCGGGTTTATGTATTAGTGATGATGAAGCATGTTGTAATGCAAGTAACCAGGAAATCATTCGTCGTTATTTTGTAAGTAAAACAAGATATGCTCATGAACTATGTTCATATGAAGAAGTTCAAAAACAAGAAGTTGTTATGAACAAAGCGGGTATTACAGAATTAGATCGTCCTTGTGTTGTGGCTGCACGTAAAAAAGAAGAACAAACTCATTCTTTCTCTGGTGCTATTGAATTAGATGATGGAACAATTATTACAGGAAAAACAACGAATTTAATGGGTGCTTGTTCAGCCGTTTTAATGAATGTATTAAAACATCTTGCAGGAATTGATAAAAAGAAAGTTTTAATTTCACCAGAAGCTATTTTACCTATCCAAAACTTAAAAACAGAATATCTTGGCTCGGTAAATCCAAGACTTCATTCAAATGAAATTTTAATTGCGTTATCTGTTTCTGCTTTGCATAGCGAAGATGCAAAGAAAGCATTAGCTATGTTACCAAAATTAGAAGGTATGCAGGCTCATGTGACTTGTGATGTTGCGGATGTAGATTTAAGTATTTATGCGAATTTAGGCATTATGCTTACATATGATGCTAATAAAAAGTAGGAGGTTTCTATGGCAAAATCAATTCCTAGCTCTGGAGCAGGAGCTGTTCGTATTATTTTAAAAAATAAGGATGCTTTCCATTTTGATTTAAGAGAAAAGAAAGAAGATAACGGAAAACAAAGTTATTTGTTTGATGTATATTACGAAAATACTACGGGTACTTTAAATGTATTGATGGATAATGGTGAACCTGTTATTGCAGCATTGAATTTAAGTTTGGGTAAAGTTATCACTTTGTCTAATGATACAAACTTAAAAAAATTATGTAATTATGTAGTAGATAAGGTGAATGCATAATGAAGATAAGATTGCATGTGGTTGTTGACAAAGAAGATGATGCTGTTGTTGAAGTTGTTCAAAAAGCATTGAATGAAATTTGTTCAAAGATGTCTTATTCTCCAAGTCGATTACAGCCAAGTTTAGCTGGTTGCATGGAGTTTTATGCGACAAGTGATTTGAATGAAGATGAAATCGATGATTTATTATCCAAATTGAATAATGACTGGGATGGAGAAAATGATGATTGTCAGGCTTATAGCTTTAATACGACAATGTTTCATCCAAATGTTTACTACTTACAATTCCAATCTTTCTAGGATATATTATGATTGATTACACAGAAGGTTCAAATAAACAATATCATACTCAATTAGAGGAAAATGGTGTTGGAGATTATGTTATTTTAACGGGAGATCCCAAAAGAGTAAAGGATATCGCATCTTATTTAGATGATGCATATTTTGTTGCGGACAACCGTGAATATGTTACATATTCAGGCTATATTAATGGAGTATTGTGTA
>NZ_DBMEXE010000058.1:1926-7991 GCF_056804935.1 Holdemanella sp.
GTATTGGTGGAGCTAGTACTGCAATCGCAATGGAAGAGCTTATTCAACTAGGGTGTCATACCTTTTTGCGTGTAGGTACATGTGGTGGAATGCGTCTTGATGTTCAAGGTGGAGATATTGTGATTGCAAGTGGTGCCATTCGTCAAGAAGGTACAACACGTGAATATGCACCTATTGAATTTCCAGCTGTTCCTCATTTTGAAGTTTTAAATGCTCAAGTCGAAAGTGCAAAAAAACTTAATCTGCCTTATCATGTAGGTGTTGTTCAAAGTAAGGATTCTTTTTTTGGTCAGCATGCACCGGAAACAATGCCAGTTTATCAAGAGTTGCAAAACAAATGGGATGCGTATTGCAGACTGGATTGTCTGGCTTCAGAAATGGAATCAAGTACTGTGTTTATCGTAGGACAAACTCGTCATGTTCGTAGTGGAGCTATGTTTTTATGTTTAGCGAATCAGGAAAGAGAAAAAGCAGGATTATCAAACATTCAAAATCATGATTTAAAACCATTAATGAAATGTGCTGTTTTAACATTGAAAAATTTGATACAAAAGGATGAGGCTGAGAATCACTAGGATCTCAGCCTTTTTAATGTGTTTGGAATATTGTTGATAATATCTTCGGGCATGAAACTTGCCGAATCTATATCAAGTTTAGCACTTTGCGAATGAATATAGGTAGCACATAGAGCCGCTTGTAAACTATCTTTGCATTGTCCAAGCATCGCAACGACAATACCACATAAAATATCCCCACTGCCGCCTTTTGCCAGACCTGCATTTTGTGCATCTAAAACATAGACATTGCCTTGATGGGCAATATAGGTTTGACTTGATTTTAGTATTAGTACACAGCTTGGATATTCTTTTGAAAAGTCGCGAGCCACTTCGAATGGGTTTGATAAAATGGTTGAAACATGGATACCTGTTAAATCGGACATTTCTTTAATATGCGGAGTTAAAATTGTGGTTTCACTCCGTTTTAATAATTCAATATTCTTTTGTGCAGCCCATAATGCATCGGCATCAAGTACTATTTTTTTGTCACTCTTTAAAGCTTGTTCAACTAAAGCGATAGTAATGTTGTTTTTTTGCATGCCATTTCCAATTGAAATAATTGAATAATTGTTAATATTTTGTTTCAACAAATCAATGGCTTTAGAACTAAATATACCATTGCGATCGGCACATTGAAGAAGCATATAAAAATCGGATTTGATTGCGAGAACATTAGAAATACATTCTGGAACCATCAAAGTAAGAGTACCGATACCACTTTTATAAGCACTAAGACTTGCCATATGGATTGCACCATGCATGTTTTGACTTCCGCCAATCATTAGGGCTTTTCCAAAAGTTGACTTATGTGCATTCAATGGGCGATTTGGAAGATGAATATCCTCCTCATTTAATATTTTAATTTTATCCATGCATTTTTGATGAAGAATTTGAGGAATTCCGATATCTACGAGATATAATTTGCCACAATGATTTTTTCCTTCATTTAGCCATTGTCCTTGTTTGTAGCAATCCAAGCTAATTGTGTAATCTGCATGAATGGCGCATCCTAGAACATTTCCCATAGTGGAATCAATGCCACTAGGCATATCAATACTGATAATGGTGGACTGAGATTTGTTTACATCTTGAATCATAGTTTTATAAAATCCGGTAATATCTCTAGATAATCCATTGCCAAAAAGGCAATCAATATAAATGTCATAAGTGACATTAGGAAGATTTTGGCTGAATGGGATTTTTAAATTTTGTATCATTTGAAATTGAATTTTTTCATCTTCGGACATCTTTTTGATTTCTGGAACCACAACATATAGATTTGGATATTTAGGCTGTAGAAGTCTTGCGATTGCTAATCCATCGGCACCATTATTTCCAGGGCCACAAAGAATGCAGATAGATTGGTTTGTATTTGTGATTTGTTCAATAATTTCGGCTGATTTTAAAGCTGCATGTTCCATCAGAATCAAACTTGGAATCTGGTATGTTTTGATGGCTGCATGATCAATGTTTCGAGCCGTGGTTTGCGTATGTATATAGGCTGGATACATAATCTCACACTCCTTATCTTTACTATACTCTTAATATATAAAAAATCATAATACTTTTAAGGATGTATGTTATAATTATGAAATTGGGGGTATTTATTTTATGTCGAAATCTTCAGCGGCCAAAAAGTCGATTATTGTTGGTGGCCTGATCGGAACAGGCGGTCTATTTGTATCAAAACTAATTGGATTGGCTTATACAATTCCATTTTCATATATACTTCAATCGGAAGCATATCAGTCTGTATATGCACAATCTTATAATATATATGCGTATTTATTGACGATATTTCAGTCGGGAGTCCCTTTTGCGGTGGCCACACTTGTAGCTCGTTATATTGCTTTAGAAGATGCGAAAAGTGTTATTTTAGTAAAGAAAATTGCTTTTGCGATTTTAGGCTTAACGGGATTTGTTGGAATGATCCTCTTATTTACTTTATCGAATGTAATTGCGCCAGCTATGGTAGCCAAGAATGCCGATATCATGGCAAACTGTTTAAAAATATTATCTCTAGCGATTTTTCTTGTTCCTGTATTATCTGCATTTAGAGGATATTATCAAGGCTTAAAAGAAATGGAAGAATATGCTTTTTCACAAGCTTTTGAACAAGTATTCCGTGTTGCCTTTTTACTAAGTGCAGCATGCCTTGTAGTCTATGCGTTTGGCTGGGATAAAAAGTATGCATTATATGCGGCGGTTATGTCAACTTCAGTGGCAACGATTGCGGCAATTGCTCAATTTGCGTATTTTGATCGTAAACACCAATGTGTAGTGGATGAAATGGTACAAAGACAAACGACACGTTCTCATTCAGCTAAGAAAATCTTCAGAGAAATTCTTATCCTAGCTATTCCTTATTTAGTGGTTGCGATTTTAGGAAATATTGACCAGGTATTTAATGGTTTCTTACTTCCTACAGGATTAAAGATGCATTATAATGCCGAAGATACAACGACTGTTATTTCTGCATCAAACTATGTGGCAGGTAAATTAAATGCGATCCCAATGATTTTGGGTCCTGGTTTTGCGACAGCGATAATTCCGCATATTTCAGAGGCTTTGTCAAAGAAAAATTATAAGTTAGTCAAGAAAAATGTATTGGATAGTATCAACGTAGTTTTGTATGTAGCAATTCCTGTATCGTTTTGTATTTTTGCGTATGCAGGACCATTGAATTACACGTTATATTATTCCGAAAACTTAGAATTGTGTACATTCGTTGTACAATGGATGGCTTTGGAGGGTTTCTTATCTACATTAGCTCCGTTAGTTACGAATTTAATGGTTTCTTTGGAATTAAGAAAAAATGTATTAAAAAATCTTGCGATTGGTGTATTGATCAAAGGAGTTCTTTTGATTCCATTTGTATGGATCATGGGGATCGCGGGTGCTGTTATTTCAAGTTTTATTGGTACAGGATATATCATTTATAAAAATTTAAAAGAGATTCAAGATGTATACCACATTTCATATCGTAAAACTTCAATTATTGTAGTGCGTATTTTGATTGGATTATTCATGTTATGGATTACTTCAATACTTCTATCTAAAGTTGGATTGTATGGTGTTGAAGGATCAAAACTTTCATGTTTGTTCAAGATGTGTTTAAATGGTTTATTAAGTGTAATTGTATATGTGGTAGTTACTTTGTATTTAAAAGTTCCACAAAGTATTTTTCACTTTCAACTAAGAAAGAAATCGGGTGTATAAAATGTATGATGTAGTAGTTGTTGGAGCTGGACATGCCGGAATTGAGGCTTGTTTAGCGGCGAGTCGAATGAATAAGAAAACGGCTATCGTAACGTTAAGTAAAGATATGATTGGTTCGATGCCATGTAATCCTAGTGTAGGTGGACCGGCAAAAGGAATCGTAGTTCGAGAAATTGATGCCTTGGGTGGTATGATGCCTATTGCGGCAGATAAAACGGCTTTACAGTTTAAGATGTTGAATACGACAAAAGGACCTGGAGTATGGAGTTTGCGTGTTCAAAGCGATAAGATTGCCTATAAACGTTTTATGAAAAAGGCATTAGAAGAACAGGATAATTTAGATATTATTGAGGCAGCATGTAAAATTGTTGTAATCAAGGATGGAAAAGCCTGTGGTGTTGAGTTAGAAGATGGAACATTTATTGAAAGTAAGACGGTTGTTTTGACAACAGGTACTTATATGACAAGTAATGTTTTAAGAGGACATACTTCCACTGTTTCTGGTCCAGAAGATCAAAGGACGGTTAATACGTTGTCAGAATCATTGCGTGAGGCTGGAATTAAAACTTTCCGTTTAAAGACGGGGACACCACCTCGTATTAAAATGGATACAATTGATTTTTCAAAGACAGAACCACAACCAGGGACAAATCAATTTTTGCGCTTTAGTGAAACAACAAAACAAGAGGATGTATTGCCTTTTGAAAAACAAGAGATTTGCCATTTAATTTATACACAGCCAGAAACGCATGAAATCATTCATACACATTTGCATGATTCTGCAATGTATTCTGGGTTAGTAAAAGGGGTAGGTCCTCGTTATTGTCCAAGTATTGAAGATAAATTGGTTCGTTTTGCGGATAAAGAAAGACATCAGCTTTTCTTAGAACCTGAATCTAAAGAATTAGATACAATTTACATTCAAGGATTCTCAACATCAATGCCTATTGATGTACAGGAAAAGATGGTTCATTCTTTGCCGGGACTTGAAAATTGTGTGATTGAAAAATATGCGTATGCGATTGAATATGATGCGATTGATCCACTTCAGATGAAGCCGAATATGGAAAATAAAATTGTTGAGAATTTATTTACTGCAGGACAGGTCAATGGTACGAGCGGATACGAAGAAGCAGCTGGTCAAGGATTGATGGCTGGGGCGAATGCGGCATTGAAAGTGGATGGTAAAGAACCATTTGTTCTTCGTCGTGATGAAGCTTATATTGGGGTCATGTTAGATGATTTATGTACAAAAGGAACAAAGGAACCTTATCGTTTATTAACTTCAAGAGCGGAATATAGATTGTTGCTACGTCATGACAATGCGGATCAAAGATTGCTTGAAAAGGGCTATGAAATTGGTTTGGTTTCACAAGAAAGATATGATGCATTTAAAAAGAAGATGGATGATATTGAGGTTGCTCGAGAAGAACTTTCAAATGCACATATTAAACCGAATAGTGAAGTCAATGAATATCTTGATAGCTTGGGTTTTGATCCATTGGCACACGGATGTAGTGCATTGGATTTAATTAAACGTCCAAAAATTACAGTTAAGGGCTTGGCAAAATATACGGGATTGGATTATGAAACTCAAATTAATGAGCAGATTGAGATCCAGACAAAGTATGCTGGTTATATTGCCAAGGCAAAGCGCGATGCGAAACATTTACAACAGATGGAAAAAATGAAGCTTCCAACCAATTTGGATTATGAAAATATGGATAATTTATCTTTGGAGGCAAGACAAAAATTAACAGCTATCAAGCCTTTAACATTAGGACAAGCAAGTCGTATTTCTGGTATAAATCCTAGTGATATTGCGATTTTAGCTATGCGTGTGAAATAATTTACATTGAAATCGCTTTCTATTATATGCTATAGTAAAAAGGGGATAAAAATATGAAGGGAAAACGAAAAAAAGTTCAACATTTCTTTGTATATATCGCAATGCTGGTTATGTCTGGCTTTTTAATCATGGGTGGTTTGCAGCAATTGTCAATGACGCATGAGTTAAAGTCGAGTATTGTTCAAAAGGAAAAAGAAAAAAAAGAATTGTCTTCTAAAAAGAAAGAATTGGAGAAGGCAAAACAGAATCTGACAAATCCAGATTATGTTGAATATATTGCACGTGGAAAATACTTAGTGACAAAAGAGGGGGAACAAGTATTTAAATTTCCAAGTAAAGACTAACGGCGCTCTAAAATAGTGTAGGGTTATGTGAAAATACCGGCTTTAAATTATTGTAGGGTTTCCGTATTAGGTTAAGAAAACTTAAATTTATGAATT
>NZ_DBMEXE010000059.1:0-7903 GCF_056804935.1 Holdemanella sp.
TAACAGTGGGGAGCCGTATGCGGGAAAACTGCACGTACGGTTCTTAGAGGAGTTTATCTCCAACTGTTTATTTTAGAGAAGGAGATAAATTTACTTATGAAAATAAAGAACATATTGTTCTTTGTCTTGTTTTTAATATTGATATTGTTTGGTTTTTCAAATATCAATAAGAGTACAGAGAATTTAGATATAGATCGCGTAAAGAACAGTTTGGATACGGCATTGATTACTTGTTACAGTGTGGAGGGTCGTTATCCTGAAAGTGTTCAATACTTAAGGAAAAACTACGGTTTTACTTATGATAAAAATAGTTATTTTATAACATATGACTGGCAAGGGGACAATGTATACCCAAATATTTATGTGTATAGAAAGGGGAATGAATGATGAAAAATGCAGGTGTTTTCTTTTCTCTTTCTTTATTGTTCTTGTTTGTGGTGTGTTGTTTTATGTTGCTGAATATTCAAATCGAAGATTATACGATGCTTCAAAGACGCACAAAACATGATTTTGAAACATATACTCCTGTTTCTTATGTCACGAATAAGATTCATAGTTATGATGCCGAAGATGGAGTGTGTGTTCTTGTTGTGAATGATCAAAAGGTGATCAAGCTTTCGGATGCGAAAAGCGATACATATTTGTATAAATCAGGAACGAGTTTGATGGAACTTTGCGTTGTTAAGGATATGGAACCGGATTTAACGATGGGACAGCCGTTAATGACTTGTCATGATTTTGATGTAGAAAAAGATGTAAATACTATCTCATGTAAGATCAATGGTGTTACTTTTTATGTAAATATAAGAAGTGAGGTGGCATCATGACAAAGAAGCCATTTTCATTCTTTTTAGAATTATTGTTTGTGTTATTCTTCTTTTTGATTACTTCTACGATTTTGATTGAAATCTATGCGAAGATGGTGCAAATTTCGCAAATGGACACATATCGTCAAGATGCCATGGTTATAGCGCAAAATAAAATTGAAACGCGTGCTAGTGTGGGTGAATATTCGCAAGAGATGAATGATTATATATATGATGTTAAGATTTCAAATGTAAATAGGAATGAATATTGTATTCGTATTTATGTAAAGGAAAAGAAAGTGTTGGATTATAAATATTATCAAGAGGAGAATCACTAATGAAACAATCAAGAATAGGATTAGGTGTAGTTACAATGCTAAGCATATTTGTCGTTGTCTGCATGTGTGTATTAGTGTTGTTTTCATCAAATAAGGTATACCAAATCCATGAACAGACCAATCGTAGTTATGCGTTTAAAAAGGCGTACTATGAAGCTGAAATCAAAGCCCATAAATTAATAGATGAAAATCAAACGGATTTTTTGGTTCATGTAAAGGGTGACACATATTTAAAAGTAAAAGTAAAAGATGACAAAATCGTTATCTTTAAAACGATTGTGAAAGGGGAATAAAATGGAAGTTGTTGAAATTTTAAAAAAAGCTATAGACCAGAATGCTTCAGACATTTTCTTTGTGGCTGGAAGTCCATGTATGTTTAAGGTGGGACAACAGTTAGTTAAGGTTACGCAAGAGAAAATGATGCCAAATGATACAAAGGATATTGTTCAACAGTTGTATGGTTTTGCCCCCTATTGTTCATATGAGAATTTTGTGGCAAATGGAGAAGATGATTTTTCTTTTTCTTTATCCCAGGTTGGTCGTTTCCGTGTGAATGTGTATCGTCAAAGAAACTCAGAAGCTGCTGTATTGCGTGTGGTTAATTTTGATCTGCCAAATCCAGAAGATTTAAATATTCCAGAATCTGTCTTAAATCTTTCAGATCGAAGAAAAGGGATTATCTTAGTGAGTGGTCCTGCAGGCAGTGGTAAAAGTACGACGTTAGCTTGTTTAATAGATCGCATGAATGAGACAAGAAGTTGTCATATTATTACGATTGAGGATCCAATTGAATTCTTGCATTCGCATAAAAAGTCAATTGTATCCCAACGAGAGGTATATCATGATACGGCAAGTTATTTAAATGCATTAAAATCGGCATTGCGTGAGGCACCTGAAGTTATTTTATTGGGTGAAATGCGTGATGAAGAAACAGTTTCTACAGCTCTTTCCGCGGCTGAAACCGGACATTTAATTCTATCTACGTTACATACTGTAGGAGCTGTAAATACAATTGATCGTATTATTGATATGTTTCAAGGTCATCAAGATCAAGTGCGTTCGCAATTATCAATGATTTTAGAGGCTATCATTAGTGAGCAATTAATCCCAGGAAAAGATGGAGAATTGATTCCTGTGTTTGAAATTATGCTGGTCAATCCTGCGATTCGTTCGCAGATTCGTGAGAATAAGATTCATCAGATTGAGAATACAATGATTTCGAATCGACAGAACGGTATGGTTATGATGGATGATGCGATCTATGACTTGTATCAACAAGGTAAAATCACAAAAGATATTGCGATTCAGTATAGTCTGCATCCGGATCGTATGAAAACGAGAGTGCAATAAAGAATGAAAAGTTACATTTCATTCTTTTTTTCTTTCAATAATATTACATAAGGTATATAATTTGACTATTATTGTAAACGGGGAGGATTTGTATGCGTAGTTATCAAGTGGATATGTGTAATGGTCCAATTTTTAAAAAGTTGATTATTTTTTCATTACCATTAATTTTGTCGGGCTGCCTGCAATTGTTGTTTAATGCAGCCGATATTATCGTAGTAGGTCGATTTACGGGAAATCAAGCGTTGGCAGCAGTTGGTTCAACAAGTGCATTAATCAATTTATTGGTGAATATGTTTATTGGTATTAGTGTTGGTGCAAATGTTGTATTGGGTAAATCTATTGGGGCTCGAGATGAAGAAAATACATCTAAAGCTGTACATACAGCTATTTTTATTGCCGTCTTTGGTGGATTATTAATGGTGTTTGTGGGTTTCTTTTTTGCGAAACCCTTGCTAGAGTTAATGGCTACACCAGAAGATGTAATTGATTTGTCATCTTTATATATGCGTATTTATTTTGCAGGTATGCCATTTTTTATGGTTTATAACTTCGGGGCTGCCATACTTAGATCGATTGGGGATACAAAGCGTCCACTCTATTTTTTGTTGATTTCTGGTATCATCAATGTGCTATTTAATCTCTGTTTCGTAATTGTATTCGATATGGGTGTTGCTGGTGTCGCTTTAGCTACGATTATTTCGGAAGGAATTAGTTCTGCTTTAATTCTATTATGTTTAAAGCATATGGATGGACCTTTACATTTTGAGTTAAAGGATATGCGTTTCCATAAGGAATTAGCTTTACAAATGCTAGAAGTAGGACTTCCAGCTGGGCTTCAAGGCATTATCTTTAGTATTTCAAACGTATTGATTCAATCAAGTATTAACTCTTTTGGCTCTTTAGTTATGGCTGGAAATACCGCCGCAAGCAATATTGAAGGCTTTGTATATACGTCTATGAATGCAGTTTATCAAACTTCTTTGTCGTTTACTTCGCAAAATTTTGGAGCAAAAAAATACAATCGAATTGATAAGATTTTATTAGAATGTTTAGTAATTGTTAGTATCGTAGGTCTTGTACTCGGGCAAGGTGCTTATTTCTTTGGCCAACAGTTACTATCTATTTATTCTAGTGATGAGCGTGTCATCCAATTTGGAATCAATCGATTGGCTGTTATTAGTACAATGTATTGTTTATGTGGAATTATGGATACTTTAGTTGGAAGTCTTAGAGGAATCGGTTATTCTATTTTACCAATGCTGGTATCTTTAACGGGTGTCTGTTTGATTCGTGTTATATGGATATTTACTGTATTTAAGGCAGTGCATACAACCTTCTCATTGTATATTTCTTATCCAATTACGTGGGTTATAACGCTTGTGGCGCATGGTATTTGTTTCATGGTTGTGCGTAAGAAAATTCGCAGAGTGGCATAATGAAAAAGGTATTGTTTTTAGGGGATTCCAATACTTGGGGCTATGATCCAAGAGGATATTTTCAAAGGTATGATTTAACATACATTGATTATTTAAATGATCTTGTGCCTGGATGGATATTTTTTGAGGATGCGATCAATGGTCGCTTATTGCGAGATGTAAAAGAGGATACATTCGATTTAGATTCGATTGATTTATTTTGTGTTATGTTGGGGTCTAATGATTTGATTCATTATTATGATGTTGATCAAATCCTTTCTTTTATGCATGAGTTAATTGATTCAATGGACAAAAGAAAGCTGTTGATTCTTTGTCCGCCAATTTTGCAATTTGATGAATTTAGAGATGAAAGTATGAAACTGAATGAGGCATATAAGGTAATGGGAGTTCCTTGTTTAGATTGTAATCCTTTAGATATGAGTTTTGATGGTGTGCATTTATCTGAAAAAGGACATAAGGAATTGGGTATAAAAATAGCTGAGTATATGAAAAGACTTTAATTGAAGTCTTGTTAGAAAAATAAATGTTCAATTAAGATTTTAATTCCTAATAGAATTAAGATGATACCACCTAAGTATTCAGCATATTTTTCCAATAAGCTGCCAAGTTTTTTTCCAAATAATACACAAACAAATGAAAGAATAAATGTAGTGATACCAATGGTAGTTATAGCTAAAAATAGATTGACTTTTAAAAAGGCAAAACTTACACCAACGGCTAAAGCGTCAATACTTGTGGCGATAGCTAAAAGAAGAATGTCTTTAAATGGGATGGAGTGAATTTTTACTTCATTTTCTTTTTCTTCTTTTCCTTCGCGAATCATGTTGATACCTATCAAGCTCAACAAAATAAAGGCAATCCAGTGATCGATGGATTGAATGTATTCGGCAAAATGACTTCCGGCAAAATATCCAATAGCTGGCATAAGTGCTTGAAAAAGGCCAAACGCTAGGGCTAGGATAAAGGCGTATTTTTTTACTTGATCTTTATCAAGACCCATACCTTTTGCCAAAGATACAGCGCTTGCATCCATAGCTAAACCAATGCCAATAAATAAAATAGTAATAAAATCCATATTTCCTCCTAAAATAAAAAGACTTATACGAAAAAAAGATGTCTTTTTTCGCATAAGTCTTGTTTATTACGATAAGCCAGATCGATTGATCAGTGTGTTGACTTAAATACTTACATAAGTAAGATAACTACTCCCTTATGGATGTGATTATATTACCAAAATCAAAATTTCTTTACAATGTAAAATAGTTATTGATATCTAACTAAAATGGATTATAATGAGGCAAAAGGAAGGTATATATATGACACATTTTTATATTATTAGACATGGAGAAACGGTATTTAATCGTAAAGGTCGTATTCAAGGATGGTGTGATTCACCGTTGACGGATTTGGGCGTTTCTCAGGCAAAACAATTGGGTAAAGAATTGAAGAATGTTCCATTTGATGTATGTTTTTGTTCAACGAGTGAAAGAGCTATAGATACGGCAAACTCTATTTTAGAGGGTAGAAATGTAAAGATTATTCCTTCTAAAAATTTAAAGGAGCAGAGTTTTGGTGATTTTGAGGCTGAAAAATCAGTGGATATATTTAAAGATGGAGTACGTTTTCCAGATGGTTATCGTTTTTGTGGTGGTGAAAACCATAGTGATGTTATAGAAAGAGTAACGAAGGAATTAAAAAAAATCGCATCCGAATATCCGAATGCGAATGTTTTAGTAGTTTGTCATGGTTCTGCCATCAAACATATTGTGAACGCATTGTGTCCAGGTTTTGTGAATGAAAAACCGAATACAGCAGCTTTAGTGCCAAATTGTTCGGTGACGAGAATGGATTGTGATACAGAATTAAAACTTATTGAAAAGCCTCATCTTTTTCACGGTCAACAAACATTAAAATAAAGGCGAGTATTAATAGTGAAACGCTTATCCAGATAGCTTTTGCTGAAAAAATCCGAATACAAAAGTTTCCTAGAATGGCACCGATTATAAATGTTAAAATAATTAAGTAGTAGAGAAGTCCACTTTGTAGATGTTGGACTTTTTTTGTGCATAAATAATTACACATTTCGTGTGTCCCTGTTCTTAAATTTCCAATACACATCGTCGTTGCGTAACCTTTACCATGTATTTTACGAAAGGCTTGTACTTGTAAGCCGCACGCAAAAGAAGTTAAAGAATTTGCGACAAGGTTTTGTTCGAATGAAATATATCCAACGCCAAATAATATAATGATTTCAATCAAGAGAGTAACTTGTCGCCAGTGTACTTTTTGAATTTTTTGAAAATGTACAAATTCCGCTAAGAAAATACCTAGACCAAAAGCAAGTACGGGACATAAATAATGTAGAGCATGTTGGAATTGTCCACTTGCTAAATTGACACCAAAGAGGAGCATATTTCCAGTTTGTGCATTTGCGAAGACTTGTCCTCTTGCTAAATAGGAATAGGCATCCATAAATCCACCGGATAATGCTAAAAGAATACCGAGTTCGATAGATTCAGATGTTTGTTTTGCTCGTTTCATAGAATAATCACAACCTTTTTACTTTTAAGATAATAATGCAAAATCACAAAAAATAAAAGCCGAAATCGGCTTTTATGGTGTTAAACAGTACCTTGTGCTTTCATTGCTTTTGCAACTTTTAAGAATCCAGCAATGTTAGCTCCAACTACATATTCTTTTTCATGACCATATTCTTTAGCAGTATCACGACAAGTTTCAAAAATATTAACCATGATATTTTCAAGCTTTTGATCAACTTCTTCTGCTGTCCAAGATAAGTGTTGAGCATTTTGTGACATTTCAAGACCTGAACATGCAACACCTCCGGCATTGCTTGCTTTACCTGGAGCATAGAATACACCATTTTTCATTAGATAGTGGATTGCTTCTGGTGTTGTTGGCATGTTAGCACCTTCACATACAGCGAAAACTTTATTAGCTACTAATGCTTTTGCATCTTCTAAATCAAGTTCGTTCTGAGTGGCGCATGGAAGTGCGATATCGCATGCAACAGTCCATGGACGAGCATTTGGTGTGTATGTTGCATTTGGTCTTTTTTCAACATATTCTTTAATACGTCCACGACGAACTTCTTTGATGTCTTTAACTAAATCTAAATCAATTCCTTCTGGATCGTAAACGAATCCGTTTGAATCGGACATAGTTACAACTTTTGCTCCAAGTTGTGTTGCTTTTTCACAAGCATAGATAGCTACGTTACCACTTCCGGAAATCGTAACTGTTTTTCCTTCAAAGCTAGTTCCGTTATCTTTTAATAAAGCTTGTGTAAAGTAACATAGACCATATCCAGTAGCTTCGGTACGAATCAAGGATCCACCGAATGTTAATCCTTTACCTGTCAATACGCCGCTGTATTCATTTTTCAAACGTTTATATTGTCCAAATAAATATCCGACTTCACGGCCTCCAACACCAATGTCTCCAGCAGGAACATCTGTGTTCGGTCCGATGTGACGGTATAATTCGCTCATGAAGCTTTGGCAGAAACGCATAACTTCGCGATCGCTTTTTCCTTTTGGATCGAAATCAGATCCACCTTTTCCACCTCCCATAGGAAGTGTAGTCAATGAATTTTTTAATACTTGTTCAAATCCTAAGAATTTGATAATACTAATGTTTACAGATGGGTGGAATCGTAAACCTCCTTTATATGGTCCGATGGCAGAGTTGAATTCAACACGGTAACCACGGTTTACTTGAGTTTTGCCATTGTCATCAACCCAAGGAACACGGAAAATGATTTGTCTTTCAGGTTCTACAAGTCTTTCTAATACATCATCATCTAATTCTTCAGGATGTACATCTGCGATAATATTCAATGATTCGAATACTTCTTCAACGGCTTGAAGAAATTCTTTGTCATTGGGATTTCGTTTTTTTACTGTTTCGTATAATTGCTCTAGGTCTTTCATTTTAAGTCCTCCCTTATTTA
>NZ_DBMEXE010000060.1:0-4271 GCF_056804935.1 Holdemanella sp.
TTTGATATGGATGAAAAATATATTGACAGAAGCATTGGTGAATTCAGCTACTAATGCTTCTTTTATTTTTTAGTTATACAAATTCTGCAAAGTTAAGGATAGATAATTTTTAAAAAGATGGAAAAGTAGAAACGATTTTCCGCATCTTCTCAGGCCTGTGATGACTTTGATTTGTCCGTCATGTTGACAAGCAATCAATTTTTGTAAATATAGATTTCTTTGAATTTCCATAAATCCTCCTAGTATAAAGTAATATAAAAACTCGCAATACATTATATTAAAATTATACAATTTGATAAAACTTTTATCAAACGAAATATAATATAATGCAAAAACTCGCAATACATTATATTTAAAAAAGATGTGCATTACACACATCTTAATCTTTATTTGTTTGTGCTGGGATTTCAGCTGGCTTATTTAAGATATACATGAATTCTTCACCCGTAATTGTTTCTCTTTCATATAAGAATTTGGCAAGTTCATGTAACTTCATTTTGTTGTCTTCTAGAATTTGATAAGCCTCGTCATGTGCTTTTTTAATTAATGCGATGGTTGCCTCATCAATCTTAGTCGCTGTTTCATTTGAACAAGCTAAAGATGTATCGCCACCCAAATATTGGTTGTTTACTGTTTCTAAAGCTGTCATACCAAATTCATCCGACATTCCTAATCGTGTAATCATGGCTCTGGCTAGTTTCGTGGCTTGTTCAATATCGTTGCTCGCACCACTTGTGATTGAATTAAAAATTAATTCTTCAGCACAACGACCACCTGTATACACCATGATTTTTTGGAAAGCTTCTTCTTTTGATAATAGGTTTTGTTCATTTTCTTCTACTTGCATAGTGTATCCCAAAGCCCCTTTTGTACGAGGAATAATTGTGATTTTATGAACGGGAGCCGTATTTTTGCATTTGGCAGCGACTAGAGCATGACCAATTTCATGATAAGAAACAATCATTCTTTCTCGATTTGAAATCACTGCACCCTTCTTTTGTTCACCGGCAATAACGATTTCAATGGATTCTTCTAAGTCTTTTTGAACCACCGTTTTACGATGGTCACGAACCGCTAATAAAGCTCCTTCATTAATGATGTTGGCAAGTTCGGCACCACTGGCACCTGCACTAGCTCTAGCGATTACGTTAAAGTCAATGTTGTTAGAGCATTTGATGTCTTTGGCATGTAATTTAAGAATGGCTTCACGACCGGCAAGATCAGGAAGTTCAACAGGAATTCTTCTGTCAAATCGACCAGGACGCGTTAAAGCAGGATCTAATGAGTCAGGACGGTTTGTGGCGGCAAGCAATACGACGCCTTTGGATCCATCAAATCCATCCATTTCAGCAAGCAACTGGTTCAATGTTTGTTCACGCTCATCATTACCATTCATGCCTGCTCCATCACGTTTTTTACCAATGGTATCAATTTCATCGATAAATACAATACAAGGTGCTTTTTCACGAGCTTGTTTAAATAGGTCACGTACTTTGGCAGCTCCTCTACCGACAAACATTTCTACGAATTCACTACCTGAAATCGAGAAGAATGGAACGCCAGCCTCACCCGCAACGGCTTTGGCAAGTAATGTTTTACCTGTTCCAGGAGGACCTACTAATAAGGCTCCTTTTGGCATTTTGGCACCAATCTCTTTATATTTAGCTGGATTATTTAAGAAATCCACAATTTCTTGTAGGTTTTCCTTCGCTTCTTCTTGTCCAGCTACATCTTTGAATGTTTTTCCCGTTTGTTCACCGACATAGACTTTGGCATTGCTCTTTCCTAGATTGCCTAGACCAAAACCAGAGCCTTGTGAAAATGACATTTGATCATCTCCGCCCATTTTCTTTTGCATACGCTTAAACATCCATGATCCAAATGCCCAGAAAATGATTAATGGTAAGAAAAAGGAAATTAAACTCGATAAAATTGGATTCATTTGTTCTTGATAGACTTGTCCAAATTTAGCTCCGGATTTATCCAAACGATTGACTAAATCTGAATCATTCATAACACCTGTTTTAAAGGTTTTATCTGTTGAGTTTTTCTTTAAAGTGTAATAAATATTGTGGTCTTCAATTTGAACGGTATCAATCTTCTTTTCTTCAATTTTATTTAAGAAATCAGAATAGTTTGTGGTTTCAAGCTTAGATTGTTGAAACATAGGGAATATGATAAAGTTTAAAGCCATAATAACAATCAATATAATTGTGTAATATCTGTATAAAGGTTTCTTTTGTTTGTTCATGAGTGTTCCTCCTTAAGAAATTGATTACATTATACACCTTATTAGCACTTTCGCAAGCAGAGTGCTACACATTCCATAATTCCACATAATTTAAAAGAAAAAGTACCGCCATTGCGATACTTAATGAGTTGTGATACGCGTAATATGCACAATTAAATATATTTTTTCATCACGCGTAATTTGTTTATGTAGTAATCTATCGATATATTTTTCGATTTGTTCTACGCAGTCTAATGCAGAAGAATTCTTGATAATATATGTATAATATATATCATCATTTTCATTTTCAAGCATTTTATTTTCTAAAAGTCGTTGTAAGAAAAATTGCATGTGAACAACAAATCTTGAATAGTTTAGCGAATTCTCATCAATTGTATAGCCATAATGTAATTGAATGATTTGAAAAATATCTTTTAACATTTTGACCATCAACATACCATTTTCTGTTGAAAGATCGTTCGATTTGATTTGTGCATTCACAAAGTGAAAGGCAATATTTCCGGCTTCTGTTTCAGGCAATTGAATATGAAGTGTTTCATTAATGTAGTCTACAGCTTGTAAACCAAGCATAAATTCATTTGGATAAAATTTTTGGATTTCCCACAACATTCTATTTTGTAGAACAATGCCTTTTTCATATCTTTCTACTGCATATAACAAGTGATCTAACAAAGTCACAAAGATTTGTTTGTTGAATGGAGAAGAAATTTTAAGTTGCGCCATTTCAATGATGTGGTGCACAATTTCTAAATAGATGTCGGGTGCGTTTTCTAAAACTTGAAGATATCCATTTTTATTTGTACTATCTTGAAGAATGTATGTTTTTTCTATATCTTCATCTCTAATTTCGTCTCCTACTTTATAGTGAAAACGCAGCCCCTTTCCCATCACAATCATTTCCTCATGATTATCATTCACTAGAAGCATATTGTTGTTTAAAAATTTTTCGATAATCATGTGAAGCACCTCATCTACTTAGATATTCTTTCCGTTTTCCTCAATTACTTGTTTGTACCAGTAGAAACTGTCTTTTTTATATCGTTTTAATTCTTTTAAATCAAATTCATCACGATCGACATAAATGAATCCGTATCTTTTCTTATAGCCTTGATGTGTACTAACAACATCAATGGCAGCCCAAGGACAATAGCCAAGCATTTTGACACCATCTGTAATGGCTAAGCGCATTTGGTGAAGGTGTTTTTGAATAAAATCAATACGATATTGGTCATGAATACATCCATCTGGTTCTAATGTGTCATTGGCACCAATTCCATTTTCTGTAATCAGAATAGGAAGTTGGTAACGTTCATATACCTTTCTTAAAGTATATCGGAATCCAACAGGATCAACAACCCATCCATACTGTGTTTTCTCTACGTATGGGTTCTCACTAGGTCGATATACGCCTTGTTCACCTAGCATAATTTGTTGGTCACCCGCTCTTGCAGCTACATCGGAAGCGTCTCCTTTACTTGCAGCTATAGTTGCGGTTGAATAATAATTCATGGCGATAAAGTCTGGGTTTGCGCCTTTTAATGTTTCAAAGTCTCCATCTTGAATTTCTGGAGCGATATTACGATCTTTTAGGTAAGACCATGCCAAAGGGTGGTATTTTCCAAATGCACAAACATCGACAAAGTTCCAACAGCGAAGTACTTCCCAGTTGTGAGCGGCAATCGCATCATTTGGATTACAAGTAGCTGGATACATAGCTGTTAAATTTAGTGCAGGTCCGATTTTACCTTTTGGAACCATATTATGGAAGAGTTTCATGACTTTTGCCTGAGCAAGCATCATATGGTGGTTTTGTTGATACAAATCTTTTTTAGATGGTAATTTTCCGCCTTTAGGTAATCCAATTGCACCAGGATGTAGAATCATCGTATTTTGTTCGTTGATCGTTAACCAGTACTTTACTTTTGATCCATAGTGGATAAATAATACTTTGGCATATTCAACAAAGGCTTCAATCGT
Source organism: Holdemanella sp. (assembly GCF_056804935.1). Classification (NCBI taxonomy): domain Bacteria; kingdom Bacillati; phylum Bacillota; class Erysipelotrichia; order Erysipelotrichales; family Erysipelotrichaceae; genus Holdemanella; species Holdemanella sp. The sequence continues at coordinate 4,229 of NZ_DBMEXE010000060.1, forward strand.
ATCACGGTTTAACCAACCACCCTTTTCTTCTAGGCAATATGGT
>NZ_DBMEXE010000060.1:4281-7889 GCF_056804935.1 Holdemanella sp.
TGGTAAATCAAAGTGATACATTGTAACAACAGGTTCGATGTTGTATTTTAGACATTCATCAATGACATTGTTGTAGAATTCGATGCCTTTTTCATTCACTTTACCCGTTCCATTTGGTAAGATACGAGTCCATGCGATAGAGAAACGATAAGCTTTTAATCCCATTTCTGCAAATAGGGCAATATCTTCTTTATATCTATGATAATGATCAGAAGCTACAGAGAAATCAGCAACATCACTTGGGTGTTCATACATGTCAATGATAGATGGGCTTTTACCATCTTCATCAATGGCACCTTCAACTTGGTATGCTGAGGTAGATGCTCCCCACAAAAAGTTTTGAGGGAAGTCTTTTAATTTAGAATAGTGCATGGTTTACCTCCTAGGCTAAAGAAATTAATTTGTTTCCATGTTGAATGGTTGTATCATTTTCGAATTGAAGGGAACTGAAATTCTTTGAATTTGTGATGATGATTGGAGTGGTTGTGTCATAACCTTCTTCTTTGATTTTGGCTAAATCAAAAGTTAATAGTAACTGTCCCTTTTTAACTTCTTCATTGACTTGAATTTGAGGACTGAAATATTTTCCTTGTAGATTAACAGTATCAATACCTACGTGCATTAAAATTTCTGTTCCATTCTTTGATTTTAATCCAATCGCATGACCCGTTGGGAAACATACAGTAATTGTTCCATCACAAGGAGCATATAAATTTCCTGTGCTTGGTTCGATTGCGATACCTTTTCCCATGATTTCTTGTGAGAAGACATCGTCATTTACTTCGGATAGTGGTTTTACAGTTCCATCACAAGGTGCGACAATTTCATCTTTTGAAACAGTAGCTACTACTTCTTCTTGTGGTGCATCTTCTTTAAATCCTAAAATCCATGATGCGACAAAACCTACAACGAAAGAAATAATGATTGTGACAATGGCATGAACTACGTTCATAGGGTTTTTACCAATGAAGGCTGGAATAGCAGTTAATCCTGGTGAAACAAAGGCATAACGAACTAGGCCGGTAATTCCTGCATAGATACCTCCGGCAGCTCCACCAATCATAGAAGCAACAAATGGGCGTTTTAATTTTAATAGGACACCATATAAACATGGTTCAGTAATACCCATAACTGCTGTAAATCCAGATGAAGATGCAAGAGATTTTAAGTTTTCATCTTTTGCCTTTAGAGCAACCGCCAAAGTAGCACCACCTTGTGCAATATTGCTTGCTAACATACCAGGTCCATTTACGATTTCATATCCAAGTGTAGAAATTTGACTTGTCGCAATTGGAGTCATGGCCCATGCAGTACCTGTTAGTGTTAAGAATGGTTGGAAGGCTCCCATCAACATTGGAATCAACCAACTTACGTGTGCATTTAAATAGTTAGCGCCAGATTGTACTAAATCGTTTAATAAGTTTCCTAATGGACCAACAATGATTAATGCGATTGGTACAGAGATAAACATCACTAAAAGTGGTTTTAAGAAAAACTTGATAATAGATGGTGAGTATTTTTCGGCAAATTTTTCAACGTAAGACATGATCCACACGCTTAAAATAATAGGAATTACACTTGATGCATAGTCAACTAATACAACAGGAGCTCCAAAGAATGTTAATGGACTTCCTGCAGCGACTAAGCCTGACCATGTTGGGTGTAAAAGAGCACATGCCATAGTCATTGCCATGATTGGACTTGTTTTGAATTTTTGGCTGGCTCCATAAGCTAAAAGGACAGGCATGAAATAGAATGGGGCATCGGAAATAAAGTTGATGATTTCATAAGTAGAACTTGCTTCATTAACTAGGTTAAATAAAACAAGAATAGATAATACGGCTTTGATCATACCACCGCCGATTAGGGCTGGAATCACAGGGGTAAATGTAGTGGAAATTACACTGATAATACGATTGACAATACTGCCTTTTTCTTCATCGGATTCTTCATGAGAAGTAGAAGGGACATCTTTCATTTGGGATTGAATGGCTCTAAAAACAGACTGCACTTCATTGCCAATTACAACCTGGTATTGCCCGCCTTTTTCTACAACGCTGATAACGCCATTTAAAGATTCCACTTTTTTGGTGTTGACTTTATTCATGTCATAAAATTCGAATCTTAAACGAGTTGCACAATGTGTTAATTGTTTGATGTTGTCGATACCACCAATGCTTTGGATGATATCATTTCCTAATTGTTGATAATTCATATTCTCCTCTTTCTAGGCTGATGGCAATAAAAAAGACCAAGATAAAAGGAGCATTAAAAATGCAACTTAAATATCTTGGTCTTGCCTGCATTACCAGTAACAGCCGTTATTTACATGTAGGATGATAGCATAGCTAAAAATAAAATACAAGCACTTTTTGAAATCCCTTTCATGAAAAGACGAAAAAATAAGAATGAGTAGACATTAAAAAATGGTATAATTAAAGAGTTTATGGAGGATATATATTATGAAGGTAGTAACTTTTGGAGAAATCATGCTTCGTTTAAAAACACCTGAAAACTTGCGTATTATGCAAAGCGATGGTTTTGAGGCAAGTTATGGTGGTGCAGAGGCCAATGTAGCCGTAAGTTTAGCGATGTATGAAGATAAATGTGCTTTTGTATCTAAAGTACCAAACAATCCAGTGGGAATGTCTGCGTTGAGTGAAGTTCGTCATTATGGTGTAAATACAGAGTATATGCTTCGTGGAGGCGATCGTTTAGGAATTTACTTCTTTGAAAAAGGAAGTGATATTCGTAATACAAACGTTGTATATGACCGTGCATTTAGTGCTTTTTCACTATCTCAGCCAAGTGAATATCATTGGGAAAATATCTTAGAGCCAGGAGATGTTTTCTATTTTTCAGGCGTAACTCCAGCTGTATCTAAATATGTTGAGGATACAGTAAGAAGTGCTTTGAAATATTGTAAGGAAAATGATATTCAAGTGATTTGTGATTTAAACTATCGTGGAAAAATGTGGTCTAAAGAACAAGCGCAAGTTGTCATGCGCGATTTAATGCAGTATGTAGATATATGTATTGCCAATGATGAAGATTTTGAAGCAACACTAGGAATTCATGCCTTTGATGGTAACTTATCTACAGGTATTGATCAGATTGATACGTATAAAGAAGGTATGTTAGAAATTACTCGTCAATTCCCAAATGTGAAGAGTGTGACAAGTGTATGGTAAATTAGTTGATTGTCTTGAAAAATGCTTGATTTACGGGCATATTCGCAGGTTTGCAAATTGATTTTACTACTCATTTACTACTTTTAACGGATTGAGCCTTGATATGCAAAAAGCACCTGCGGGCTGCCGGATAGACCGCTACACCACCTTACGCGGCACGTCGAAAAGAAAAAATAAAATAACACCACCTATAAGGCGGCGTTTCTCACTCCTACACTGGAGAACAGGAACGCTGCTTTTTTATGCCCTCATGTTACGCAGTAAGGGCAAATGAAGCCTTGATTTATGCGGCTCTTAGAGCGCGGAAATGAGAAATGCAAGGGTTGATACCTTTTCCCTCAAAACCGCGTTTCTACTGCGTAACAAATCCAACCAAAGGAGTGATGAAGCTATGGCAGTTTTCCGCGTGGAAAAGAA
>NZ_DBMEXE010000061.1:0-3625 GCF_056804935.1 Holdemanella sp.
TAGTGGAAGTCAGGCATTAGATGCATTAGAAAAATGTTTCGAGCTACAACTAAACAGAAAGTACTATAAACCAAGTGATTTAAACAAAATAGTAAAAAAATATTCAAAATAGAAATCACATACAACATTTCAAAAAAACGAAAGTGCTAGATTAAACCTTGAATAAAGGCTTTCTAGCACTTTTTACTTTTTCAACTGTCAAACTCGGGATTATAGCCTAAATTAGTTTCATAATCCATTAAAATGTGGTATAAAAGTTAAGGTATATTTTAGGAGGAGAATATTTTTCATGGCAAAACGAATTATTCAAGTTGAAGAAAAAGTACCCGCAAATCTGCTGATACCATTAAGTATTCAACACATGTTCGCAATGTTTGGAGCCAGTGTATTAGTACCATTCTTATTCGGTATTAACCCAGCTATCGTACTATTCATGAATGGTATCGGAACATTGTTGTTTATTTTTATCACAAAAGGAAAAGCACCAGCCTATTTAGGAAGTAGCTTCGCCTTCATTGCTCCCGCAAATATCATTATCGCAAAATTTGGATATCCATACGCATGTGGTGGATTTGTTGCGGTTGGTTTTTGCGGATGTTTATTGGCAATGATCATCAAGAAATTTGGAACAAAATGGATTGATATCGTACTACCATCTGCCGCGATGGGACCCGTTGTTGCATTAATTGGTCTTGAACTATCTTCATCGGCTGCAAATACAGCTGGAATTCTAGGAGATAACATTGACCCTAAAAACGTGATTGTTTTTGCGGTTACACTTGGTATGGCCGTAATTGGAAGTGTATGCTTCAAAAAATTCTTAAGTGTTATCCCAATCTTAATTGCCGTAGTTACAGGATATTTAACTGCTGTTGCCGTAGGCATTGTAGACTTTACTCCTGTATTAGAAGCAAGCTTTATTTCAATCCCAAACTTTCAAGCACCAAAATTCAGTATGGATGCCATTCTAATGATGCTTCCCGTATTATTAGTTATCGCATCAGAACACATTGGTCACCAAATCGTTACAGGTGAAGTTGTAGGAAGAAACCTAATCGAAGATCCAGGACTACACCGCTCTTTATTTGCAGATAACTTTTCAACAATGATTTCAGGTTTAATTGGATCTGTTCCAACTACAACTTACGGAGAAAACATTGGAGTTATGGCGATTACTGGCGTATATAGCGTACAAGTTATTGCCGGAGCTGCCATCCTATCCATCATCTGTTCATTCATTGGTCCATTATCTGCATTGATTCAAACAATTCCAAATCCAGTTATCGGTGGAATCAGTTTCTTACTATACGGTATGATTGGTACAAGTGGATTAAGAATTCTAGTCGACCAAAAAGTCGATTATGGAAAAAGCGTAAACATGATCTTAACATCCGTTGTATTCGTTGTTGGACTTAGCGGAGTAACAATTCACTTAGGAAATATTTCCTTATCAGGAATGGTACTTGCTTGTATCACAGGAATGATCATGTCTTTACTATTCTATATCTTTGAAAAATTCCATTTATTAAATGAAGAAGCATAAACTAAAAATTGTCATCATTCACGATGACAATTTTTTAGTGCTTTGCATCATAATAAATCGATGCTTTTACTTTTTCTGTATGTTCTTTACCACAAAGCTTTTCTAGAATCGCAAACGCAAACTCAATACTTGCTGCCGCACTTACACCCGTAATGATGTTTCCGTCTGTAACGGCATAAGCATATTGATATTCACCACCAAAATCTTCATCCATATCTTTAAAACAAGTATATTTTTTACCTTTTAAGATACCCTCATGACCTAAGATTGTTGGAGAAGCACAAATAGCTGCCAATACTTTATTTTTGGCAAACTCATGAGCTAATTTTAATACTTCTTCATTCTTTTCTAGCTTTTGATAATGTGGACCACCAGGTAAAACTAAACAATCCACATTGCTAAAGTCATATGTGTTCATTGGAAACACACTCGAATAGGTTACGCCAAAACGTCCTGTAACCTGTTCTTCATTGTTAACACCAATCATATCCACATCAAGTCCACCACGTCTAAGTAAGGCAATGGGGCCCATAGCTTCTAATTCTTCAAATCCATTTTCTAATAACACTGCTACTTTCATGTTCATCACCTCTTTAGATTTAGTATACAACAGACTATAATAATTGTGAAAGGTTGTGATTATATGAAAGAAACAAAAACAGAAGCCATCTCATCGGCAATTCTATGCATTTTATCTGGATTAGTCTTATGCATATTTAACGTCTCCATATTAACAACAATTACGCGAGTTATTGGATGTATCTTTTTAGTCATTGCGATTCTATTTCTATATACATATTTCAAGAAAAGAAATAGTACAACACTAACAACTCTTGTATTAGGCATATTCCTATTGTCTGTAGGCCTATATATGAGTTTTGAACCAAGAAAATTCATTAGTATTGTACCTATGCTTGTAGGAATTCTATTGATTATTAATTCCCTATCCCATTTTCAAAAAGTATTACTCTTAAAAGATAATGGTTTTGAACAATGGAAAGTCAATCTTATGGGAGCTATCTTTATCCTAGTTGTCGGAATTGTATTACTTATGAAACCCATTCAATCCTTAGACTTTATTTTCTCTTTAACTGGATCCTTCCTTGTACTAAATGGAATTCTTATCTTTTTGGATCAATATTTCATCCAAAAAACGAATTTATAAATCGAAGCACACCCTGCTCATTATTTGTATAGTCGCTAATATATTTAGCGGCTTTTTTTGCCTGTGCACTCCCATTTCTCATCGCAACTCCATATCCACAAGAGGCTAGTAAATTCACATCATTTCCATTGTCTCCAAAAGCCATTACACAATCTATAGAGGTGTTTTTCTTCCGACAAATGAATTGAATAGCTTCAAGCTTCCCAACATCCTTCTTGCATAATTCAGTCCCAAGTCTTCCAACATCATAAAACCGATATTCTGGATGCTGTTTTAAGATTGATTTTTTTAATTTCAAGATTGGAAGTCCTGCAAAACACACCTTGTCATATAAAGGTACCTCTAAAGATATACTCTTCTCAAATTCAGTCTCTCTTAATGCTCTTATATAATGCACATTAAAAGGAATTACTGAAGCAAGCTTTTTTAATCCATTCATAAATGATATATCAAACATCGAATAACGACCATTTTGCCAAACATAACTAATCATATGATGTTTCTTTGCTTCTTCTATCAATTCTTTTACTTCATCTTTTGAGAGTCGCGTAAAACACTTTATTTTCCCATCTAAAAAATCATGTATTTCTAAACCGTTCGAGCTTGCCACAAAACCATTGTATTCTCTTAGTTTTAGTTTTTCGATAACTTCATCCAACTCTTCATAAAACCTTCCAGTCACAATCCCAACTACAATACCTTTTTGTTCAAGTTCAATTATTTTATGAATTGTATCTTTATCAATATGTTTATGTGAATCATATAGTGTTCCGTCTAAATCAAAAACGACAATTTTAACCATTTTTTACCTCTTTGCTAGAAAACCTACTAAATATATATTATTATAATAAAAAGAAAAGGGGAATAATAATGAAAATATCTACAAAAGGTCGCTATGCCCTTCGCCTACTTATAGA
>NZ_DBMEXE010000061.1:3635-7839 GCF_056804935.1 Holdemanella sp.
TTAGCTCAACATAATGATTCAGGCTTTATAACACTAAAGGATATTGCCGCCAGACAAAACATCTCAAAAAAATATTTAGAACAAATCGTTCCAATTCTTACAAAAAGTGGAATGGTTCAATCCAACCGTGGTTTTCAAGGTGGATATAAGCTCGCAAAAAATCCAGACCAAATCCTTGTATATGACGTATTAGTCGCAACCGAAGGCAATTTGTCTTGTGTTGCCTGCTTAGACTCAGAAGTAAATATATGTCCAAGAAAAGAAGATTGTACTACACTTTATATTTATGAAGGATTAAATCAAGTGATTGAAACCTATTTAAAAGGAATCTCACTACAAGACATTTTAAATCGTGAACAAAGCTTTGATTATGTAATCTAAGCTTTTCTTTTACTTTTTATAAAGAAAAGCTTAAAATAATGATTATAAAAGCGGAGGGTAAAAAATTATGAAAACAGAAACTAAATGTTTACATGCCGGTTATGAACCAAAAAACGGCGAACCTAGAGAAGTACCAATTTATCAAAGTACTACTTTTAAATATGATTCAAGTCTTCAAATGGGAAGATTATTCGATTTAGAAGACAGTGGATATTTCTATTCACGCCTTCAAAACCCGACAAACGATATTGTCGCAAGTAAGATTGCTGCTTTAGAAGGTGGTATTGCTGCTATGCTAACATCAAGTGGACAAGCTGCCAACTTCTTTGCGGTATTCAACATTTGTGAAGCTGGAGATCACTTAATTGCTTCTAGTGCCATCTATGGTGGAACTTACAACCTATTTGGTGTAACAATGAAGAAAATGGGTATCGACTGTACATTTGTTGACCCAGAAATCAGTGAAGAAGATCTTCAAAAAGAATTCAAACCAAACACAAAATGTGTCTTTGGAGAAACCATCACAAATCCAACTGTACGTATTTTCGATATTGAAAAATTTGCGAAAGTTGCTCATGCGAATGGAGTTCCATTAATCATTGACAACACATTCGCTACACCAATTATGTGTCAACCAATCCAATGGGGAGCTGATATTGTGACTCACTCTACCACAAAATATATGGATGGACATGCATCTTGTGTAGGTGGAGCCATTGTAGATAGTGGTAACTTCAACTGGCTAGAACATGCAGAAAAATATCCAGGACTAACTACACCAGATGAATCGTATCATGGTATTGTCTATGCCGAAAAATTTGGTAAATTAGCTTATATCACAAAAGCTACAAGCCAATTGATGCGTGATTTAGGATCCATCCAAGCACCTCAAAATGCATATTACTTAAATCTAGGATTAGAATCATTAGCTGTACGTATGAAGGCACATTGCGCAAATGCACTAGCTGTAGCCAAATACTTAGAAGCCAATGAAGATGTTGCATGGGTTAAATATGCAGATCTTGAAAGTGATCCTCATCATGAATTAGCTAAAAAATATTGTCCAAATGGAACTTGTGGTGTATTGTCATTTGGATTAAAAGCCGATCGTGATCAAACTGAAAAGTTCATGGACAGCTTAAAACTTGCTTCTATTGTAACCCATGTTGCAGACGCCAAAACTTGTCTATTACACCCAGCAAGTCATACGCACCGTCAAATGAGTGAAGAACAATTAAAAGAAGCCGGTGTTGCTCCAGACTTAATTCGTTTCTCTGTAGGTCTTGAAGATGCACAAGACATCATCGACGATTTACAACAAGCTCTAGACGCCATGAAAGCATAGTCTTTTACAGAATGGAAAATTTCCATTCTGTTTTTTTTTCGCGTATAATAAAGTGTATACAAAAAAGGAGTTGTTTATTTATGCCAATCAACATACCCGATGCATTGCCCGCAAAAGACATATTAGAAAGTGAAAAAATCTTTGCGATTGAAGATAAAAGTGCACATAGACAAAGAATTCGACCATTAAAAATCGTGATTCTCAATCTAATGCCCAAAAAAATAGAAACAGAAACTCAGATTTTACGATTAATTTCAAAGAGTGCATTACAGGTCGACATAGATTTTATGATGGTAAAAAACCATGTTTCTAAAAATACAAGCCAAGATCATTTAGTCAAATTCTATACATACTTTGAAAAGTTAAAAGATAATTATTACGATGGAATGATCATTACAGGAGCTCCTGTAGAACATCTAGAATATGAAGATGTCGATTATTGGAATGAACTTGAAGAAATCATGGAATGGTCTAAAACACATGTCTATTCTACACTACATATTTGTTGGGGAGCCCAAGCCGGACTGTATTATCATTATGGAGTTCAAAAGCATATCTTGCCAGAAAAAGTATTCGGCATCTTCCCAGAACAATTAGTCGATGAATATGACTTTTTAACCAATGGCTTTGATGAAATCCACTATACGCCGCATTCAAGACATACGGCAATTGATGAAGAAGCCGTCAAAAAAGTGAAATGCTTATCTATTCTATCTAAAAATGATGAAATTGGTTCAAACATCATTGTCACAAAGGACTATCGTCAAATATTTATTTTAGGTCATTTAGAATATGGAAAAGAAACATTAAAAGATGAGTATTTTAGAGATTTAAAAGCCAATAAACCCATCCATATTCCATTTAACTATTTTCCCGATGATGATCCAGAAAAAGAACCAATCTTAAAATGGAGAAGCCATGCCAATCTTCTATATCGAAACTGGCTAAACTATGTATATCAATTGACGCCATTTGAAATCGAAGAAATTGGAAAAATAAAAGAACCCATTGGTACGGGTTCTAGAGAAGATCATGGCTATGCCAAGACTTTTACGAAGTAATTTTTACTTCGTATTTTTTATTATTCCGCAAACATTGGAGTAGATAAATAACGCTCACCTGTATCTGGTAATAATACGACGATTGTTTTCCCTTTGTTTTCGGGACGTTTTGCGATTTGAATAGCGGCATATGTAGCAGCACCACTTGAAATACCTACTAACATACCTTCATTATGTGCAATCAAACGACCTGTTTCATAAGCTTGTTCATTTGTGACTGTAAAGACTTCATCATATACACTTGTATCCAAAGTATTCGGAACAAAACCAGCACCAATACCTTGAATACCATGAGGACCTGCATGACCTTCAGACAATACTGGACTTGTTGCAGGTTCAACCGCAACCACTTTCACATTTGGGTTTTGATCCTTCAAATATTTACCTGTACCACTTACAGTACCACCCGTTCCAACACCGGCAACAAAAATATCAACTTTTCCTTCTGTATCCTTCCAAATTTCTGGACCTGTAGATTCATAATGAGCTTGAGGGTTTGATGGATTTTCAAATTGACTTGGAATAAAACTGTTTGGTGTAGCAGCTGCCAATTCCTGAGCTTTTGCGATAGCACCTTTCATACCGGCCTTGCCATCTGTTAAAACAACTTTGGCACCATACGCCTTCAATAAGTTACGACGCTCAACACTCATTGTTTCAGGCATTGTCATGATAGCCTTATATCCCTTAGCGGCTGCAACAGAAGCGATACCAATACCTGTATTTCCACTTGTTGGTTCAATCAATGTAGCACCTGGTTTGATCAATCCTTTTTTCTCAGCATCCTCAATCATTTTCTTTGCGATACGATCCTTTACACTACCTGCTGGATTAAAAAATTCTACTTTCGCAACAACACTAGCATCTAAACCTTCTTTTTCTTCAATATGTGTTAATTCTACTAATGGTGTATTTCCAATTAAATCTGAAATTGCTTTATATACTGTCATTTTCTTTTCCTCCTATTAAACAAATTCAATATTATTCATTTAAACAGCTATAACATCGCTTCATAATCAGTACCTCCGCTTACTATTCCTAGTAACTTTATAGGTATTATAGGAGTATGACTCCCCCTTGTCAATAAAAAAAGTGATAGAAATTCATCTATCACTAATCCAATAATTCTAGCCCATACTCCATCAAATACTCATTGGTTTCATATACACTCTTATGATTTTCAATACAATAAATCAATAATGCATCTCTTTTTACTTTTGGATACAACATGCCATTATTAGATAAAGACAATAAGTTGTTTGTCATACGTAAATCTAAGCCTAATCCTAAACTTAACTGAATCACCTTATCTTTATTAGGAACCTTGGATCCATCAAATATTTGATACCCATAATTCCTTTGAATCGTTGTCTTCGATAAAACTTGTGCCTTAGTTACATGTTTAATTTCTAATATG
>NZ_DBMEXE010000062.1:0-7780 GCF_056804935.1 Holdemanella sp.
AGCTCTTTTAATCTTGTTGCGACCTGTCCATTCAAGACATCACGACGATACTTTACACACCATACGATATGATACTGTATAGAATAGACATAGCCTCTTCCTTTAACAACTTCCATATGTTTTTCCTTCATCAATATTATAACATATGTATATACTTAAAGCACTATATTTATCAATTATTTTTAATTTATTTATCTAACATCTGCACATCTAATTCATCTCACGACTAAAGTCACGAGTGTTCTTAGATTGCATTATAAATACAATAGGAGCCAACAGCTCCCGCACCTAATATCGCTACAGATTTAATTGTCATGTACTTCACTCTTTTCTTTTAAATGAACATGGTACTTTTCTTTTACATAAAGCCCCAACAAGATTCCAACTACATATAGAGAAATATCCCCTAAATCAAATACGCCTCTATGAAAGATCAACTGCATAAATTCACACAGAAAACCAATGAATACAGAAACAATGAAGTTTTCTTTGTTTGATGAAATAAATAGTCCATTCACCCATGGCATAAACATAAAGTATCCAATATTAAATGCGAATACGATCCACTCTGTCCAAGAACCATAATAGATTTCTCTAAGACACGCAAATGGATTCAACTGAATAATACTGATACCTTGATCATAGCGAATTAATAGGGCAATAATTAAAAACAAGTAATACGCAAAGAAAAACATGGCTCGATGTTTTACATTCCAGTTTTTCGTAAAAAACATCAACGCATCATATATAACGACCAGTTCAATACACCATACGACAAATTGAATTGGATACCATCCCATGCCAAAAATTTCCATTAAAACAGCTGTGACGTAGTAATGAATGAACAAGGATAAAACTAAACTTAAAATTAAGTATCTCCAATTTTTCATTTTAAAGTCCCCTTATTTTCCTTCTATTATGACACACCAAACTTTAAAATTCATTAAAAATCTAAAATTGAAGAATCCCACCCCATATCGCGATATCCTTGTTTGCACCGTTCCATATATGAATTGCTCGGTTTACATATTGGAAAACGATCATACATTTGGTAGATAAAACCAGTGATTGTTTCATTGTTTTCTAATAATACCTTTTCTTCAAAACAATCATATAAGTATGGATAGTCTTCATATTCATCTAAACTCTTCTTATCATTTTCACTCACGTCCCATACAGCTACTCGCACAAAATTTCCTTGTTTCTTATCTACCGTAAGATAAGCTCGTCCAGGATTTCCACGATATGCAAGTGTATAGTTTTCAAGTCTTGCCAAAGATACAAACTTCGCATCTTTACATCGTTGCTTCATTTCTTCTTTGTTTAAATTACTTCCATATGCGATATAATACATATTTTCCCCCTAAAGAAAATAGGATGACGAATCATCCTATAGTTTACTTTCAATATTTTGCATCAACATTGCCTCAGGCATATATCCTGAGAATGCTGCAGCTTGTTGTCCTTTTTTAAATAGAATCATTGTTGGAACAGACATAATGCCAAATCTTTGAGCTAAATCTGGACTTTCATCCACATCCACCTTTACGATTTTTACTTTTCCATCTAATTTATTTGCGACTGATTCAAGCACCGGTGTCAACATTTTACATGGTCCACACCAAGTTGCGAAGAAGTCAACTAAAACTGCATCTTCATTCATTAATGCGTTAAATTCTTCTGTGTTTACAATTTTCATACAAGGTTCCTCCTTATCTGATTCCATTCTATAACAAGCCTTTGCGTAAGTCCATTTCTTTGCCCGCCAACAAAGCATCAATGACTTTTCCAATACCATTATTCATATTGGTGTCCGTAACTACAGTAGCTGCATACTTAGCTTCATCCATCGCATTCCCCATAGCTACACCAATACCTACTTGTTGAAGCATCTTCAAATCGTTTTGTGCATCTCCAAAAGCCATGACCTCATTCATACTGATTCCAAGTTTATCACAGATTTTCCACAATGCACTAGCCTTGTTGACATGTTTTGGCATAATCTCTAGCCAATCTGGGCCAATCAACAATACATCATAATCACTTAAAGCCGCTTTAATTCCCTCAAAATTCTTTTCAAAGAATCTAGGAGAATGCACCATAATCACTTTATTGATATCTTGCGTCAAACGAATTTCTTCAAAAGGCAAATCAATAAAATTACGATTTTCTTTGCCATCCTTCAAGCCATAATCATCTGGCTCTCCTAAAATAGCATTTTTGACTTTTTTCTTTACACGATTCAATGAAGATATGTAACTATAAAAATCATATCCACATTGAAAAATTCCCTCTACACCAAATTGCTTACAAACTTTCTGAATCTTAACTCCATCTTCTGCCGTTAAAACATCATCCAAATCATATTCTTTATTTTCAAAATCATATACAACTTGTCCGTTTACCAATGCCAAAAAATGATTTCCATTTTCTAATCCCAATGGTTCATATACAAATTTACATCCGTTTTTATCTCGACCCGACGCAATCACAACGTGCATACCTTGTGCCATCGCCCTTTGAATCGAATCCACCGTTCTTGGATCCATTCTTTTCGATTCGTCTAAAAGTAAAGTTCCATCTAAATCAAAAGCCAAACACTTTATAGTCATAATTATTTATCCAATTCTTCTTGATATGAGAACAATTTTGTACAATATTCTCCATTAAAACATGCCAAGCATAAACCAACGCCATGCGTAGCTTCCTTCATTTCTTCTTCGGTCATAAAACGTAATGTATCCGCATGAATGTAGTCACGAATTTCTTCTACACTCATCTGAGCACCAATCAATTGATCCTTTGTAGAAGTATCTACACCATAGAAACATGGACTCGTGATGACTGGACTAGCGATACGAACATGCACTTGGGTAGCTCCTGCGTCCTTCAATAATTGAACAATTCTTCTTGAAGTCGTACCACGTACAATCGAATCATCAATCATAACAATTGATTTTCCTTTAACCACGCTAGATACAGGACTTAATTTTAATCGAACACTACGATCACGCATTGCTTGTGTAGGTTGAATAAATGTACGTCCTACATAACGGTTTTTAATCAATCCAGTTTCAAATGGAATACCCGCCTCTTCTGCATAACCAATGGCTGCTGATAAAGATGAGTCTGGAACACCAATAACGATATCCGCATGTAAATCTTTATCTTCTCTAGCAAGAATAGATCCTGTAGCCTTACGGAACGCATGTACATTGATACCTTCCACTACACTATCTGGTCTTGCGAAATAAATGTACTCCATTGCGCACATATGGTTATCTGTATTTGTTGAATAAAATTCATGTTTCACGATACCCTTATGGAACTCTACGATTTCTCCTGGTTTTAAATCCACACTTTCATAAATTCCCATAACTTCAAAAGCACATGTTTCACTACTAATTACGTAGCCATCTTTACTTTTGGCATAACTTAAAGGTCTTAAACCATGACGATCACGAACCGCATAAATAGTATCCTCATTCATAACTAAGAAAGAGAATGCACCTTCAATACGATTTGCAGTCTTCATAACACGTTCTTTTAAAGTACCTTTTTGTTTCTGAATCAAGTGAAGAATAATTTCACTATCACTTGTTCCCTGGAAAATAGCCCCTTCATTTTCAAGTTCAATACGAAGCTCTTTTTCGTTAACAATCTGTCCATTATGAACGATAGCTAAACTTCCATTATGTCCCTTTGATACAATTGGCTGAATGTTTTCATTTTCCTGACCGCCCGCTGTACTATAACGAACATGCCCAACAGCTAATCTTCCGACCATAGAGTCTAATTTTTCTCTTTGAAAAACATCTACAGTCAAGCCTTTTCCTTTCTGTAAAGTGATATTTTCGCCATCTGAAACGGCAATACCACTCGCTTCCTGACCCCTGTGTTGCAAGGAATGCAAACCATAATACGTAATACTTGCTGCATTATCTACGCGATATGCACCAAACACACCACACTCTTCATGAATTTCATCAAACATAACTGATCTCCTTTGCCACAACATTATATCATGCATATAAGAAAAAATGGACGACTTTTCGTCATCCATTCATTTCTTTTAAACGTTCTTTTCGATTTAGATATAAAACACCTATTTTATACACACTTGCCATTGTGGGAATTCCTAGAAACATACCTGGAATACCGGCTAAAGATCCAAAAATCACAACAGTCATCATGACATAGATTCCTGGTAATCCTACTGAATTTCCAACGACATGTGGATAAATCACATTACTTTCGATTTGTTGAAGAATACATAAATATAATAAGAACCAAAGAGACATAATTGGACTTACAGTAAATACCATAAACATACCAATCGCCCCACCAATATAAGCTCCAATCATCGGAATAATATTAATAACTCCAACTAATGTTCCAATCATAGCCGGATATGGCATACGTAGTATAATCATACCCAATGTACATAGTGTCCCTAGAATTGTTGCCTCAATACATTGTCCACCTATAAAAGCACTAAATGTTTGATTAATAATATTCAAACACTTATCCATTCTACGTTTCACAGTTTCGCTTAGATATAGATTCGTTAAACGGTGATACAACTGAACAAATCTTTCCTTCTCTAATAAAACATAGATTGCGAAAATAAACATCAATACAAAATTAAATACACTATTCACAATAATGGTTACAACATTAAATGTAGTACCCACAACATTGGTAACGCCGGTTGAAAGAACATTAATACCGGATTGAATCAAATTTTTCCAGTTGATATCTAAGTTATTAATAGATTCCGCAAGCTGTGGATTATTCTCAAATAAATTCACCAAAAATTTCTGTGTATTCTCAAAATATTTTGGCAACACAGCCACAATCACTCCAATGGCTTCACTTAATGATGGAACAACGAGTGTAATTAAGAAATACACAAAAAGAAAAATTAAAATCAAAGAAAGAAGTAGGCTTGTTGCACGCTTTCCTTTCTTCATAAAACCTAAGCGCTTTTCAATCTTAGCCATAACCAAGTTAATCACAAAAGCCATCATAGCTCCAAACACTAAAACTCTACATGCATTCCATAATATAGATACCATAGAAATCAATGTATCCAATTTAATCAATCCAATAATAATGATTGTGATTCCAAATATATATATCCATAAATTTCTTTTCTTCATAAGCACCTCATCTCCTTATTCTAATACATACGCGTATACTTTTTAAATAATTTGTCATTTCTTTCTTCCGTACCATCACAGTTTAAAGATGAAAAAACAGGTACTTCTACGTTGTGTTCAATCAAATACTTTGCACATGCCACATTGATGCATTGCGCAATGAAAGAATTGGCCATACTCGATGTTGGACAAAGTTTGGCATCCAAGCCATCAATAGATAAAGCGCAATCTCCAACTTCTCCACAATTATCAATGACAATATCTGCAATTTGGTACAAATTCTTTCCACAAGAATGACGAGAAGATTGAGCAGTTGTATGTTTCATACTTGTGATGGCAACTACATGTGCACCACGACTTTTAGCTTCAAGTGCAAGTTCGATTGGATAGGCATTACGCCCAGAATTGGATGCGATCAAAACGACATCACCACAAGATATACCATATAACTCTGCTAAGATTTTGGCGTAACCAGGCAGTCTTTCAATATGTGAACTCTTTGTCGGATGCTCCGTCATTGTAAGTTCACTCGTTAAAATAGGAACCACAAAAGCTAAGCCACCTGCACGAGCATACATCTCTTCCGCCATTGTATGAGAGTGGCCACTTCCACTCACAAAAAACTTATGTCCATCCATAAATGCCTTGGCCACTAAATGACCGGTTTGTTCTAATTTTTCAGACTGTGTTTCTTGAATCTTTTTAATGATATCAAGACCCACTTCAAATACTTCTTTCATATTATTATTTCTCCTTGATATGCATATTTCTTTATATTCATTATACAACAAGAAGAAAAATAAAAAACAGCCATTAAGGCTGTAT
Organism: Holdemanella sp.; assembly: GCF_056804935.1. NCBI lineage: Bacteria > Bacillati > Bacillota > Erysipelotrichia > Erysipelotrichales > Erysipelotrichaceae > Holdemanella > Holdemanella sp. The sequence goes on from NZ_DBMEXE010000062.1 coordinate 5,988, forward strand.
ATTGTTTAAGTGGTGCCGACTATAGGAATTGAACCCACAACCTACTGATTACAAGTCAGTTGCTCTACCAATTGAGCTAAGTCGGCATAATTTATATGGTGCAGAGAAAGGGATTTTAACCCTCACGCGATCTCTCGCACTGCCGCCTGAAGACAGCGTGTCTGCCATTTCACCATCTCTGCGACTGAGTGTATTATACTAAAAATTCAAACAGTACGCAACCAAAAAATGTGACCTTTTTAACAGTCACATTTCGCATATATATCAATTAGATTCAATAAGATTTCCGCATTCTTTTCCATCGATTGAATGGGAACATATTCAAAACGTCCATGCGCATTTTCATATCCCGCCGATAAGTTAGGACAAGGAAGTCCTCTATGAGATAAGGCTGAGCCATCGGTTCCTCCTCTAAATGGTTCTGTTTGAGGTGTTAATCCTATACTTTCAATGGCTTGTTTCAAATATGGAATCATAAATGGTACTTGATCAATCACTTCTTTTAAATTTCGATATTGAATTCTTTGTGTAATATTTACAGTACCTTGTCCATACTCTTCATTTAACATATCCACAATCATCTTTAATGTATTGTTTCGAATATCAAACTGTAAACTATCATGATCACGAACATTGATTTCAATCTTGGCATATTCGCAATCTCCATTAAAACTCACCACATGATAAAAGCCTTCTCTTCCTTGGGTATATTGTGGTTTTTCTAATGCCGGTAATTTATTTAAGAATGCATTTCCAATATCCACCGCATTTTTCATAATGCCTTTTGCGGTAGCTGTATGTACTGAAATACCATGAATCTCAATCGTTGAAAGACTCGCATTAAATGTTTCATCCATATAATAGCCTAAATGATCTCCATCTAGTGTATATGCGATTGGTGATTTGAAGCGTTCTAAATCCAAATCTTTTGCGAGTCCACTTACTTCTTCATCTGGTGTAAATGCGACAGAAATAAAATTATGTTTGATTTCTGGATGTTTCACTAAATACTCCAACAACGTCATGATAGCTGCAATACTTGCCTTGTCATCCCCTCCAAGTAGTGTTGTACCATCCGTTAAAATCAAATCTTGCCCAATATATTGTTTCAAATTTGGAAATACATTAGGCGACATCACAATATCTTTTTCTTTATTTAAAACAATATCATTTCCATCATAGTTTTCTAACACCCAAGGCTTTACATCTTTACCACTCGCATCAGGAGCTGTATCCATATGTGTCACAAAACCAATGGCTCTTCCCGATTTCACATTGGCCTCAAGAGATCCATATACTACACATGTATCTTTATCATAATATACATTAGTAGCCCCAATTTTTTGAAGCTCTTCATAAATAACACTAGCTAAATCATGCTGACAAGATGTTGTTGGAACACTTGTACTATGTGGATCGGATTCTGTATTGATTCTTGCGTAGCGCATCAATCTCTCTTTTACTTGTTCATAAAATTTTGTCATAAGGATTCTCCTTTTTTGATTATTTTATTCTTATTCTAAAAGAAATGAAAGACTGGAATTTAAAAAAGGTACCTACGAGGATGTAAGCACCATTATAAGTCTATACTTTTTCTACTTCTTATATATGATAAGTCCATTGAAATATCCATTTTCTTCAAACGAATAAGTTTGAATATATAAAAATTCTTTGAATAGTTTATCAAATTCACTACATTGTTCTTGTGTTTCAAAAAATTGTTTTCTTTAATTACCCAGTCAATTCTTTAAATATGTCCTGAGCATTTTCATGATCACTACATACATATATGA
>NZ_DBMEXE010000063.1:0-7762 GCF_056804935.1 Holdemanella sp.
CAGAGCATTACAGGTAGCTGGTTTAGAAATTACAATGATCAATGATGTAACACCAATTCCACACAACGGATGTCGTCCACCAAAACGACCTCGTGGATAGTTAAAGGAGGATAACGATGCAGGAATTTGAAAGAGCTTCACTTCATAAAGATTTTGTGAATGAAGAAAACAATACTGGATCTTATATCTTTGAACCTCTTGAAAGAGGTTTTGGAATTACGATTGGAAATACCATTTGCCGTACATTATTAACAAGTGTACCTGGCACACGCATTGTTGGATTTAAAGTATCTGGATTTGATGGAAAAGCAACAATGATCGAAGGTATTTTAGAAGATATTTATCGTATTTCATTAAATTTAAAAGCTGTACAATTATACAATGATGGAGAAGGATTCCAAACATTGCATATTTCAAAGAAGGGTCCTGCAACAATTCAGGCGGCTGACATTATTTGTCCAGAAGCTGTTGAAGTTGTAGATTCTGAACAAGTGATTTGTACTTTAGAAAAAGGTGCAAGCTTGGAAATGGAGATTTATGCTGTAACTGGAACTGGATATAAGAGTTCAATTGAAAACAAAGTGTCATACGACTTTGGTGAAGATGTCGTAGTATTAGATGCAACTTTCACTCCAATCCGTAAAGCAGATTATTTAGCAGAACCTGCTCGTGTTGGGTTGGATAAAAAATATGATAAAGTACATATCAATGTAGAAACAGATGGTACAATTACACCTTTACAAGCTATCACAATGGCTGCAAAGATTTGTATGGAAAACTTAGATGAAGTTTTAACTGTTTCAGATTTAGAATTAGAAGAAAGTTTCATGGTTCAAAAACCTCAAGTTGAGGATGTTAAGAAAGTAAATACAATGATGATTGAAGATTTGGATTTATCTGTTCGTTCTTACAATTGTTTAAAACGTGCAGGAATTCAAACTGTTGATGAACTTACACAAAAAACAGAAGATGAAATGATGCATGTTAAGAATTTGGGTAAGAAATCACTCAAAGAAGTGAAGGACAAAATGTACCAATTGGGATTGTTCTTCAAATCGTATGAATAAGAGGAGTAAGAATCATGTGGAATCGTAAATTGGGACGTAAAGCCGATCATCGTAAAGCATTGTTGCGTAACATGGCAACATCTTTGATTGAAAACGGACAAATCGAAACAACAGAAATGAAAGCAAAAGAATTAAGCGCTGTAATGGACTCATTAGTAACATTAGCAAAACGTGGAGATTTACATGCACGTAGACAAGCAGCAGCTTATGTTCGTAATGTAGAAGTTGATGAAGAGGGAACAACAGCTCTTCAAAAATTATTCAATGAAATTGGACCAGCATATGCAGATCGTAATGGTGGATACACTCGTGTTGTAAAAACACGTATCCGTCGTGGAGATGCAGCTCCAATGGCAATTGTACAATTCGTGAAGTAGTAGTTACTACTTCACTTTTCTTTTAAGGAGAATTAAAATGAGTGATTTAGAACAATACGCAAAAGAACATCAAGTGCCTATTATGATGGATGGTGGGTTAAAGTTCTTGTTAGAAAAACTTCAAGAAAATCAATGCCTGTCATTTTTGGAGTTAGGAACTGCAATTGCGCGTACATCTATTGAAGTAGCTAAGTTAGATCCTAGAATGAAAGTTGTCACAATTGAAAGAAATCCTGACATGATCGTTCAGGCAAAAAAGAATATTGAGGAAAGTGGATTATCTGACCAAATCACATTGATTGAAGGGGATGCTCTTGAAGTAGATGTAGATGGTATGTTTGACTGTATTTTTATTGATGCAGCTAAAGCACAATATCGACGTTTTTTTGAGAAATACTGTATCCATTTGAATGAGAATGGTATAATTGTATCAGATAATATGAATTTTCATGGGCTTGTAGAACATCCAGAATTATCGCGTAATCGCAATACACGCCAATTAGTTCGCAAGATCCATGATTATCATACGTATTTGGCAGAACTTTCCGATTATGAAACAGCATTTTATGATTATGGAGACGGAGTTGCCATTACAAGGAGGAAATAATTATGAATCTTTTTAAATTTTTAGTAGGTGCTGCAACCATTACAGTTGGCGCATGTGCAGTTGCTGGCAAAGTACGTCGTGATAAACAAAGACAGGAAGAGTTAGATGAATTCTTATGCCCAGATATTGATGAACCTATTGAAAAAGAGATTCAACCTAGTGTAAGTCCATTAAAAAATATGGAATCGGATATTATGGGATTTAAAGAGGCTGAAGAAGAAATTCTTCCGGTCACACTTACATATAGCTTTGATTCTAAGGAGGCGGCTAAACAATTTCAAACAGAAATTGCTGAAAATGGATTAACTTCTTCGTATGATGATGAAGACAAACTTGTGGATGTAATTTATCATGAGGGTGTAAATGAAAGTGATTTAAAAATTTTGTCAGACACACTTGTAAATGCATGTACAAACACGAGTGCTGAATATAAAGGATTTCATTTTAATAAATAGTGGCTTGAGGGTGCTCAAGCCATTTTAATATGGTATAATAGTTCCGTTTATGGTGGAGGATATGTGATGGAAGCAATTGAAGTTTCACATTTAACTTTTTCCTATGATGGGAAAAATGATATATTAAAAGATGTTTCTTTTTCAATCCCAAAAGGAAGCTATACAACGATTATTGGACATAATGGTTCTGGTAAGAGTACAATGGCAAAACTAATCATTGGTTTATTGGAAGCGAAAAAGGGAAAAATTCAAATTTTAGGTCAGGAACTAAATGAAGAAAGTGTATATGAATTGAGAAGTCATGTTGGAATAGTATTCCAAAATCCAGATAATCAATTTATTGGTTCTACAGTGGCAGATGATATTGCCTTTGGTTTAGAAAATCATTGTGTAGCACAAGAAAAGATGCAGGGGATTATTGAAGATGTCGCAAGTCGTGTTGGAATGACGGATTTTTTAAGTGCAGAGCCGACTAAATTATCTGGTGGACAAAAACAGCGTGTAGCGATTGCGGGTATCTTAGCAATTGAACCGGATATTATTATTTTTGATGAATCGACAAGTATGTTGGATCCTCAAGGTAAGGCAAGTATTAATGCGCAGATTCGCAAGTTACATGAGGAAAAAAATATCACTATTTTATCAATTACACATGATATGGAAGAGGTTGCTCAATCTGAAAATGTCATAGTATTAGAAAATGGTGAAATTGCGATGCAGGGAACACCAATGGATATTTTTAGACAGGAAGATAAGTTAGCTAAAATGCAGTTGGATATTCCTTTTGCGTTAAAGATTTCTAAAGAATTAAAGAAGCGTGGGATTTTTAAGGAAAATGTATGTCGTTTAGATGAGGTGGTAGAAAAATTATGTCGATTGAAATAAAGAAGTTAGAGCACACATATAATGAAAATACCCCTTTTTCGCATGCTGCATTAAAAGGTATTGATCTTTCAATTCCAGAAGGGAAAGTTACAGCTATTATTGGGCAGACGGGTTCTGGTAAATCAACTTTGGTTCAACATTTAAATGGTTTGTTGATTCCAACAGCGGGTACTTTGGATATTTGTGGTTTCCATATTCAGCCTTTGTTGAAAATCAAAGATGTGAAGCAATTGAGAAAAGAAGTTGGACTTGTATTCCAGTTTCCTGAATATCAATTGTTTGAAGAAACGATTGGTAAGGATATTGCGTTTGGGCCAAAAAACTTTGGAACAAGTGAAGAAGATGCTTCCCAACTAGTAAAGAAAGTCTTGCCTGTTGTTGGTTTGGATGAAAGTTATTTGGATCGTTCTCCTTTTGATTTGAGTGGAGGACAAAAACGTCGTGTTGCGATTGCCGGTATTTTAGTATTGAATCCAAAAGTTTTAGTTTTAGATGAGCCAACTGCAGGTCTTGATCCTCAAGGTGCTCAAGAAATGATGACTTTGTTTATGAACTTAAATAAAAAGGAAGGCAAAACCGTTCTTTTAGTAACTCACGATATGGAGCATGTCATGAATTATTGTGATCATGTAATTGTGTTAAGTCATGGTGAAGTAACGCAGGAAGCGGATGTGAAGGAATTTTTTAAGCATCCTGAATATCTACAAGAGATTGGGATCAATCCACCTAGTATTGTGCGTTTAAAGATGCAATTAGAAGAAAATGGATTTGAGATGGATCCAGATATTATGGATATGAATTCACTTGTGGATTCAATAGAAAAGCAGGTGAAGAAACATGAATAATGTTGCGTTAGGACAATATATGCCATTAGATTCTGTGGTTCATAAGATGGATCCTCGATCTAAGATTATGATCATGTTGTTTTTGATGGTTGCGATATTTATTCCTGCAGGAGTCCTTGGATATGTGATTATAGGTATTTTTATTTTATTGAGTTTGTATTTATCAAAATTAAATATTAAATATGCCTTAAGAACAATGAAACCAATGTTATGGATGATGGCTTTCTTGTTGGTTATTAACCTATTGGTTATTAAAACAGGAACACCTTTGTTTTCAATCAAAGGATTTACAATCTATAGTGATGCCGTAAATCAAACGTTGTATATTGTGGTTCGTTTAATGTTGATGGTCATTATCACAACTGTATTAACAGCAACAACAAAGCCTTTGGATTTGACTTTGGGAATTGAAAAATTGTTGAAGCCTTTTGAAAAGGTTGGTGTACCAGCTCATATTATTGCGATGATGATCAGTATTGCGTTGCGTTTTATTCCAACATTGATTGAAGAAACACAGCGTATTATGAATGCGCAGGCAAGTCGTGGTGTGGATTTAGAAAATGGGAGTATTAAAGAAAAAATCATGGCCATTTTGTCTTTAATTGTTCCACTATTTGTTTCTGCATTTGATCGTGCAGATCAACTTGCGAATGCGATGGAAGCTAGAGGGTATGATCCTTCTAGAAAAAGAACACGTTACAAAGTGTTAAAGATGCAGACTATCGATTATGCTTCAATGATTTTAAGTGTTGTCGTTCTTTGTGCTTGTATTGGTATTTGGGTATTATGATTGTAAAAGCACTTGTCAGCTATGATGGTTTTAATTATGCAGGCTGGCAAAAACAAGAGAATGCGTTAGGCGTTCAACAAGTGATTGAAGAAGCTTTGTATAAAATTACTAAAGAGAATGTGGATGTTGTTGCGAGTGGAAGAACGGATGCTGGTGTTCATGCGTTTGGTCAAGTCTTTCATTTTGAGACAAGTAAAAATGTTCCGGCTATTCAATATGAAAGAGCATTAAATGCATTGCTTCCTAAAGACATTCGTATTTTAAAAACGGAAGAAATGCCCGATGATTTTCATGCACGTTTTAGTGCTGTAGGCAAACGTTATGATTATTTTTGTTCGTATGATATAAAGAATCCTTTTAATTATAAGTATCGTAATTTATTAACTAAAAAATTGGATATTGAGGCGATGAAAAATGCATCAAAAGTATTCTTGGGATCTCATGATTTTACGAGTTTTGCCTCAAGTAAAATCGATCCGAGAAAACCTAGAGTCAAAACGATTTCAAATATTGAAATTAATGAAGAAGGTACAGATGTGCATTTTATCTTTGAAGGTACTGGTTTTCTAAGATATCAAGTTCGTATGATGACGGGTACTTTAATTGCGGTAGGTCAACATAAGATAGATATTGATGATGTGCAAAGAATGTTAGATGCGAAAGATAAGTCGGCATGTCGTTATAATGCACCGAGTTGCGGATTATATTTAGTGGAGGTAAAATACAATGAAACAAACTAATTTTCATACACATACTTCACGTTGTCATCATGCCTTTGGTAATGATGAAGAATTTGTTCGTACTGCCATTCAAAATGGTTTTGAAGTATTGGGCTTTTCAGATCATGCGTGTTGGAAATATGACTCTGATTTTGTGGCGCATATGCGTATGAAGCTTGATGAATTTGATGATTATAAAGATAGCATTTTATATCTGAAAGATAGATATAAGAAGCAGATTGAGATTCGTTTTGGTTTAGAAGCTGAATACTTTCCTAAATATATGGATTGGTTATTGGATTTCTGTATTGAAAATGAAATTGATTATTTGATTTTTGGCAATCATTATTATGGTACAGATGAGGATCATATTTATTTAGGTGGAGCGAAAGGAAAATATATTAAAGGCTATTTTGATACTTGTGTGGAAGGTATGAAAACGGGTATGTATGCATACTTGGCACATCCAGAATTGATTTTAAGAAGTACGGGTGGCGTAATAACACCAGAAATCGAAGAGGGATTCCACAGAATTTGTAAGACAAGTCAAGATTATAATGTTCCATTAGAATTTAATGTGTTGGGTATGCAGCACAATTTACGTATGGGCTATGAAGAGTATCCACATTCTAGATTCTGGCAAATTGCCGCTCAATATGATGTCAAGGCTATCATTGGTATGGATGCACATGAGGTAGGCGATTTAAATAAAAAATGGTATGATTTTGCTTTAGAAAAACTATCTGAATTTGATGTAGAAATCATAGATGATATTCCTTCGATTAATTATAAAAAAATAAAAGAAAACAATATTAAAGTTTAGCAAAAATAAAGCTAAACTTTTTGTTTTTTTCATTGACTTTTATAGGGATATTGCATATCATATTAGGTGGCTAAACTCTGGCCTTTTGAGCCCCGGTAAACGCTCAAATCAAGGAGGAAATTAGATATGCGTCAAACTACTATGGCAAAACCTGCCGATGTAACACGTACATGGTATGTAGTTGATGGAAACGGACAAACTTTAGGACGTTTGGCTTCAACTTGCGCTCATGTATTAAAAGGTAAACACAAACCTACATACACACCAAATGTTGACTGTGGTGATTATGTAATTGTGATCAATGCTGACAAGGTCGAAATGACTGGAAACAAGTTGAATACTGAAAAGTATTACAACCACTCTGGATACTTTGGAGGTATGCGTGTGCGTACAGCTAAAGAAATGAAAGAGAAATACCCTGTTGAATGGGTTGAAAGAGCAATCAAAGGTATGTTACCTCACACTAAATTAGGTGATGTACAACGTGGACACGTATTCGTATACGCTGGTAGCGAACACCCACATGCTGCTCAAAAACCTGTTGAATTGAAGGTAAGAGGATAAGGAGGAATAGAATATGAAAAAATCTAACACTGTTCAATATCATGGCGTTGGACGTCGTAAAAAATCTGTTGCTCGTGTCTTTTTACGTCCAGGTACAGGTAATATCGTAGTCAACGGAAAAACTTTGGAAGAATACCTTCCATTGGAAACTTTACGTATGGTTGTTAAATCACCATTAGAAATCACTAACACAGTTGATCAATTTGATGTGATTATCAACGTACAAGGTGGAGGATACACTGGTCAATCTGGTGCTATGCGTCACGGAATCACTCGTGCTTTAATGGAAGCTAGTGAAGACTACCGTCCAGTATTAAAAGCTGCAGGATTCGTTACTCGTGACCCTCGTGCTAAAGAACGTAAAAAATACGGTCTTAAAGCAGCTCGTCGTGCTCCACAATTCTCTAAACGTTAGTATTTTACTTACTAAGAGAATGCAAAAGCCTTTATATAAAGGCTTTTTTCTTTTGCCTAATTGAGATGAAATTGTATGCGTAGGCCACAAACAGGCCACAAACATTTTTAATAGAAAGTCACATTTAATAAAATGGGATATAGACATCATTAATGTCAAATAGGCTTGTACAATTTACCTGTAAGTGAGGTAATGAAATATGTGTACAGAATTTA
>NZ_DBMEXE010000064.1:0-7686 GCF_056804935.1 Holdemanella sp.
TTTGGCGCATGTTTATTCGAAAAGATGCATCAAATAGTTCTTATTTAAACAAGAGTATAGGAAACCATAAGCTTTCATTCGCGACAATTGAAAACAGACAACACCAAGTCACTTCTAAATTTGTTCTTTTTTTCTATAACAAAGGAATCGCAATCGTTGAATATTTGGATTATCCTGGTACGTATTCTGGTAATGACGAAGATCGTTCTTGGATCATTAAAAGTAACAACAAAAAGATCCGCATCACTAATCCGATTCATGAGTTACAAACATATAAAAATCGAATTCAAAAAATGTTTAAGGATGGACAAATATCATCTGTGATTGCCATTAAAGATGATTCTGAAATTGATAAGATTCAAACACAGGCATTATGCTGCAAGTATAAGGATGTCATCACTACTCTAAACAATATTCAATGTGAGCACACGCTAAGTGAAAGTGAAATTCAAAATTTATTCGATTCATTTAATCAAAAACGATCAACATTATCATAACTTGCTCATAATTAATTCATTTTTTACCATATATATACTCATTTTATTTTAATTATTCCTATTCTCTTAAGAGTATTCTATTCATATAGGATAAACAAAAATTGGAGGTTATTATGAAATACTTAAACTTTGATACAAGCCGCCCTTATGATTTAATTTTATTAGGACGTGTTGCGATTGATTTAAATCCAGCTGTTAGTGAGGGCTTTAAACCATTAAAAAATGTTTCTCATTTTGAAAAGTATGTTGGGGGCAGCCCTGCAAATATCGCTTGTGGTGTAACTCGTCATGGTATGAAAGCCGGTTTTATTGGAAAAGTTTCTGATGATCAATTTGGCGATTTTGTGACGGACTACTTTAACGACCATAATATTGATACTAGTCATATCACACGTTGTACAAATGGAGAAAAATTAGGACTTACTTTTACTGAAATGTTATCAAGCACAGAAAGTAGCATTCTAATGTATCGAAACTGTATTGCGGATTTACAGCTATCTGTTGATGACATTGATGAGGATTATATTGCGAGTGGAAAAGCCCTGTTAATTAGTGGAACAGCATTAGCACAAAGTCCTAGTCGTGAGGCTGCACTTAAAGCAGTTATGTTCGCAAAAAAGACGAATACGCCTATTATTTTTGATATTGATTATCGTGAATACAATTGGAAAAACGATGATGAAATTTCTATTTACTATTCAATTGTTGCGAATGAAGCTGACATCATTATGGGGTCAAGACAAGAATTTGATTTAACAGAAAGATTGATTCAACCTAATATGACTGATGAAGAAACGGCTAAATATTGGCAAGCTAAAAATGCGAAGGTGGTTGTTATTAAACATGGTATGAATGGATCTACAGCTTATCTAAACAATGGTGAAAGCTACTCAATCAAGCCTTTCCCTGTTAAGTCAAGAAAAGGTTTTGGCGGAGGTGATGGCTACGCCTCTGGATTCTTATATGGCATTTATCAAGAATGGCCTATGATCGATTGTTTGGAATTTGGTAGTGCTGAAGCCAGTATGATGGTTCGTTCTAATAACTGTTCGGATGATTTACCAACCACAGAACAAGTTCAACAGTTTATAAAAGAAACAAAGGAACAATACGGCGAAATGATTGCACGTATATAGGAGGTTACTATGTCTAGAGATTTTATTATTCCAAAACATATTATCACGGGAGAAAATGCACTATCTGAAGCAAACTTACATTATGGAAAAAAGGCTTTAATTGTTACAGATCCTGTTATGGTTGAATTAAAAAATGTTGACAAAGTTGTTCAAAAATTAGATCAAGACCATATAGAATATTCTGTCTTCTCTCAAATCACAGGTGAACCTACCGATCTAATGATTGAAAAAGGTGTTGAACAATACAGAGCTGAAGATTGTGATTTCTTAATTGCTATTGGTGGTGGAAGTCCGATTGATTCTATGAAAGCCATTGGTGCCGTAATCACAAACGGACAAGAAATTGATGATTATTTAGGAAAAGAAATAACAATTGAAACACCAGGCATGATTGCCATTCCTACAACGGCTGGTACAGGATCAGAAGCTACGCAGTTTACAATCATCACAAACACAAAAAAAGACATAAAAATGTTACTAAAAGGAACTGTTCTTATTCCAGATTTAGCTATTATAGATCCTCAATTTACATTGAGTGCACCAAGTAAAATTACAGCAGCAACTGGACTTGATGCATTATGTCATGCAGTAGAATCATATACATCTAAAAAAGCACAGCCTTTATCTAAATCCTTTAGTGTATCGGCTGTAAAACGAATCTTGAAATATTTACCTATCGCATATACAGATGGAAGCAATGTAAAAGCTCGTGAAGAAATGTCAATTGCTGCTCTAGAAGCAGGTATCGCATTCAACAATGCTTCTGTAACGATTATTCATGGAATGTCACGTCCAATTGGTGCATTGTATCATATTCCTCATGGATTAAGTAATGCTATGTTGATTAAAGAATGTTTCTCCTTTGCCTTAGATGGAGCTTATCCTGAATTTGGTACACTAGCTAAAGAGGTCGGAGTTGCTACTTTAGAGGATTCCGATAAAGAAGCTTCTGAAAAACTTCTTAAAGCTATGGTAAATTTAGTTGAAACATGTCATGTTCAAACCTTACAAGAATATGGTGTAAATAAAGAAGATTTCTTAAATCATATTTCAAAGATGGCAAAAGATGCCATGGATTCTGGTTCTCCTGGAAATACAATTAAAGATTGTACTCAACAAGATCTAGAAAAAATTTATAAAAAAGTCATAAATGCATAAAAAGAAGCTCTACGCTTCTTTTTTTAATATATCGGAATTAAAGCTAGTACAACCGCAACACCTAATAAACCAATTGCAATCTTATGCATAATCTCTTCCTTTTTTGTATATGCATTATCAGGTTGTGCTTGTTGTCTTTTTGTGAATTGCATACGCACATAACACATCAATATTAATCCTGCAAATCCTAAAACGTATGTAATGATTTCTTTTATTGACACAAATATTCCTCTTTTCCAATTTAATTATATATATAAATAATAGTTAAGAAAACAAATTTAACTACCACATTAATATGGTAAATATTACCACAATAAAAATCGTTTTTATTTTATTATCATTCTTTTTTTCATCTTATAATTTATTTGAAAGTGAGGAACTACATATGATGAATTATATTAAAAGTACAAGTAGCGAAATCGAACTAACAAATCGTACAGATCTATATCCTGATATGATGTTATACTCATACTTGATTCGCCCTAGTAAAGGAGATGTGAAACATTTTTATAGTGATGATAAAGAAACTTTAATTTTGTTACAAGAAGGCTCACTAACATTGAAATACGAAGACAAAGAAGCCACAATCACTCGTAGCAATGTGTTTGATGATGCTCCTGTTGGATTACAATTCAATAAACAAGTCGCAGTTGAAGTTATTGCAAATGAAGATAGTGAATACCTATGTTTCCAAACAGAAAATGATAAGACATACCCTACAACTCTATTCAACAAAGATAATGTAGTTGTTGTAGATCGTGGAGCTGGACAATGGAACGAATGTGCTACTCGTAATGTTCGTACAATGGTTGACTATAAAATCAATCCTAATAGTAACATGGCCTTTGGTGAAACAGTAAACTACCCAGGTAAATGGAGCACATTTATTCCACACTTACATGATCAACCAGAACTATACTATTATCGTTTCAATCGTCCTGAAGGATTTGGTGCAAGTTTCTATGGAGATAACGTTTACCAAATCAAAGATAGAAGCTATATTTGTGTAACAGAAAAATTAGCTCATCCTCAAGTAACAGCTCCAGGATACGCAATGAACTATTTCTGGATCATTCGTCACTTTGATGACAATCCTTGGACTGGTGCTGAAAACGTTAAAGAACACGAATGGCTACTAGATCCGAACTGCAAAATCTGGCCTGAAAAATAATATAAATAAGAGCTGCATTGCAGCTTTTTTATTTGTGTTTTGCATTATAATATATCTGAGGTATTGATTATGAAGAAAATATATACATGTATGCCTTTAAAGGAAAAACATAAAAAACTATTAGAAAGTTCATCGTCCAATTGTGAATTCATCCATTTAGGACAAATAAAGCCTAGTCTTGAACAAGTCAAAGATGCGAATGTCATCATCGGAAATATTCCAGTAGATATTCTTAAAAATATTCCCAATTTAGAATTTGTACAACTCAACAGTGCAGGTACAAATGGATATTCAGATAATCCAGACTTTCCTAAAAATGTATTACTGGCCAATGCCACAGGTGCTTATGGAGTTGCGATTTCAGAATGTATTCTAGCTGGCATTTTAACTTTAATGAAACATATGCCTAGTTATATCCAAAATCAATCCAATCATGAGTGGAAAGATGAAGGAAGTGTTAAATCGATTTATAACTCTAATATTCTTGTACTTGGTTTGGGTGATATTGGTAAAGAGTTTTCTAAAAGTGCCTATGCGATGGGTGCTCATATTACGGGGATTAAAAGAAATATTAAAGATAAACCAGATTATATTGATAAATTATGTACAATGGATTCACTATATGATGAATTAGAAAAGGCAGATATCATTGTTTCAAGTCTTCCTGGATCTAAGTCTACGTATCATTTATTAGGTGAAGAAGCTTTAACCCATGTTAAGAAACACCCAATTTTCGTCAATGTAGGAAGAGGTTCTTTAATTGATTCTAAAGTATTAGAAAAGGCATTAAAAGAAAAGATATTCTCAAGTGCCTATATTGATGTAACGGATCCTGAACCATTACCTAAGGAAAGTGAATTATGGAATCTAAACAATTTAATCATCACTCCACATATCACGGGCGGGTATCATTTAGAAGAAACTTTGAATCGTATTGTCCAAATAAGCGCTACAAACATTAAGAATTATTGTGAAGGAAAAGAACTTATAAATAGAGTGAATCTAGAGGTATAACTTTATGTTTCATTTATTTAAAAAGAAAGAGAAAATAAAAAGAGAATTGCCACCAGGGACAATTCGCAAAGAGTTTCATTTTGAAGGAAACGTCCAAAACATTGGTTTTCGTTTTGAAGTACAAAGCCATGCCAAACCATTAGGTATTACAGGCTATGCCAAAAATAACGATGATGGTAGTGTTACTGCGCAATTGCAAGGAAGTGAAAAGAACATCAATAAAGTTATTACAGATCTTCAGAATATCGATCGTATTCAGATTGATTCCGTGACTGAAAAAGAGATTCCACTTGATTATTATGAGAATGATTTTTATATTCTGTATTAACTTGAACAATGCTCATGAGTTAGAGCATTGTTTTTTTATCAAGAAACAATTTCGTTATTCCGATAGAATTACAACGGGCGCGTTACCAAAGGATCCTGTAACATTCGCAATCAACTGCGATAGATAAGCATCCATTTGCACTTTGTCAACTAGAAAATCCAATCGCTTTTCTACATAGTCTTCCATATCCCTTATACTATCAAAATTTTGCATTGCTTTATCCGACAAATAGAATTCCCCGATTGAAGAAATATCTAAAAAAGGAGCATTTAAATTTTCGGATTTTAACTCTTTTCTTAAGCGAACACTTATTTTTGTTTCAGTACAATCCACAATTTCTAACAATCGAGAAACTTGAACATTTTCATTTTCTTTAGATACTTGTTCCACAGAATATCTGATACTTTCCAAATACATATTCATTCCAGTTATTTGTAACATACATTCTCCTTATACATTAAAATCTTTTAATGACCTTAACACAAAATTTCCAACACTAAATTTCTTAGATTCATGACCCATATTTTGCTTATCCACTAAATTTTTATCCTTAAATTTATAATAAGCTAACTCTTGTTCCAACTCCAATATGCGTTGATTTGAAAATGAAGCTCGCCCAATTTTTTCACTAATAGCTGTATTTATATACGTATTTAGACTCACTCCATCCATTTGTGCATTTTCTAATAATTGCTTATGCGTCGTTTTAGGGACCCTTAAAGCTATTTTTCCACTAGGAAGATTTTCTTCCTCTTTTGGGACTGGTAATTCTATTCCTTCTTCTTTTAAATAACTTAGATATACAGCTTTAGTAGCTTGGGCATCGGCAATTGCTTCTTCAATTGTATCTCCACCACCTACACAGCCTTTTAAATCCGGATACTCAACACACCATTCTGTTTTTCCATTTTCCAAATGCATAGGATATACTCTCATTGCATAGTCCATACTATCTCTCTTCCTTTCTAAAATTAATCTCTTCAACTAATTCTACTGCTTTTTTTACATATACTTCTTTTACACTATTCCCATGTTTAGGAATTGGGAAAGGCCTATCTAACAAATCATGTGTAAATATTACATGACTTGTTCCATTTTGATTTTTCTTCTTAAAACCAAAGTGTTTTAAATACTTCTCTAAATCAGAAAATTCTACTTTATTTCCAGATTTGTAATTTTCAATCTTCGCAATTAACTTTTCAATTTTAGACATTGGGTCCTTTCTTATATGATATCATATTTAATATCATTTATGTATAATTATCTATATATTTAAGTTTAACAACCCAATGTGAAAAAGACATTAAATCTGAAAATTTAACAAAAAAAGATATCAATTCATTTTATTTGAACTGATATCCCTTATACTATCTAGATAAGTTTGTATTCTTAGAATTCATGATTTTAAATACATCCTCTTGTGTTACTACATTAAAATCATGTTGAATCATAAGCTTTAATACACTAGCACTGATTGCGAAATCGACTGTTTTCTGTGGATCAAATCCATTGATTAGTCCATGCACAAATGCAGCACCGTAGGCATCTCCTGCTCCCACAGCTTCTAAACTATGTACTCTATGAATTGGACTTTGGTAGAACTTTCCATCTACATAATAGATGCCCATCCAATCTCCTTCTTCTACAGTATGCATATTTCTTAATAAATCACAAAGTAATTTTTGACTATCTTTTCAAAAGTTCTTATATGCCGGTATAGCCTATTGTTACAGGCTTTTCCGGCATTTTTTGTTATGGAAGATATTCTCAAATCTTCTTATATCCCCGTATGTTTTGGTGTTCAAAAGTAGTATGTGGAGTAGTAAATTCTCCGTTTACTACTTATGCAATCAGCCGCTTCATTTCTGTTATCGACGTTTCGGAAGTCGTATGCGCGTAATAGTTCAGCGTCATATTGATGTTGGAATGTCCCATGATGTACTGCAATGCCTTTGGGTTCATTCCTGCATTTGCTAACGTGGTGCAGAATGTGTGGCGTAAGGTGTGCGGTGTCATTACCTTTGGCAATGCTACCTTTTGCGTTTTTGTGTATTTCCTTACAAGCCCCCGGAACATACTTTCATAGTTGACTGCCACTTTTGGCAAGCCGTTCCGGTTAAGAAACAGAAACTTTGTGTAGCCCTCTAAAATAACAGGCTGTGCATATTTTCGTTTGTTCAGCACCCGTTGAAATGCTTCCAACACTTTTTCACTCATAGGAATAACCCGATTGCCGCTTTTCGTCTTAGGCGTTTCCACATAGTAACCCACGTCTGCAATCTTCAAAAGTTGGTGGTCTACATTGATAAGCTGTTTGTCTAAGTCAATGTCAGCTTCCGTCAGTCCGCAGAGTTCCGAAATGCGAAGCCCTGTCCCTAACAG
>NZ_DBMEXE010000065.1:0-7683 GCF_056804935.1 Holdemanella sp.
CTTGTTTATATTTTCACATGTTAAAAATACTTTATATATATTAATAAGAATCTGTGTTTAAAACAATTTGTTAAAACATTAACAAAATCATTGACGACACTCAAAAAAGTATGTAGAATATGACTGTGTGAAAAGTTTAACATACTTTCTCATGCTATCGATGTCCTAATTCGAATAGTTCAAGAAAACTGGAAAGGAGAACTTCATTTATGGATTTCAATTTAACAGAACAACAATTAATGATGCAAAAGTTGTTCAGAGAAGTTGCGCAAAACGAAGTAAAAGAAAACGCAGCGGATGTTGACGAAAACGAAAGATTCCCTAAGGAATCTGTAGAAGTGATGCGTCAAGCTAAGATGCTTGGTATTCCTTATTCTCGCGAATATGGAGGAGCTGGCGCAGATTATTTATGCTACATTTTAGCAATCGAAGAATTGTCTAAAACATGTGCAACAAGTGGTGTAGTTTTATCAGCTCACACTTCATTAGGTACTTGGCCAATTGCTCAATTTGGTACTGAAGAACAAAAACAAAGATTCTTAACAGATCTATGTACAGGTAAGAAATTAGCTGCCTTTGGTTTAACTGAACCAAATGCCGGTACTGATGCTGCTGGACAACAAACAACAGCTGTATTAGATGGTGACGAATATGTTATCAATGGTACAAAAATCTTCATTACAAATGCTGGAGAAGCTGATGTATATGTAATTTTTGCCATGACAGACAAAACAAAGGGAACTCGTGGAATTTCTGCTTTCATTCTTGAAAAAGGAACTCCAGGATTCACATTCGGTCTTCACGAAAAGAAATTAGGTATTCGTGGATCTGCTACATGTGAATTAATTTTCAATAATGTACGTATTCCAAAAGAAAACTTATTAGGAAAAGAAGGTATGGGATTCAAGATTGCCATGCAGACACTTGATGGTGGACGTATTGGTATCGCTGCTCAAGCATTAGGAATTGCTCAAGGTGCTATCGACGAAGCAGTTGCTTATGTAAAACAACGTAAACAATTTGGTCGTCCAATCGCTAAATTCCAAAACACTCAATTCCAATTAGCTGATATGCAAACAAAAACAGATGCAGCTCGTTGGTTAGTATACTCTGCAGCTACTGCTAAACAAGAAGGTCGTCCTTATACTCAATTGGCAGCTGAAGCAAAATTATTCGCTGCTGAAACAGCAATGGAAATTACAACTAAGGCTATCCAATTATTAGGTGGATACGGATATACTCGTGATTTACCAGTAGAAAGAATGTTTAGAGATGCTAAGATCACTGAAATCTACGAAGGTACTTCAGAAGTACAACGTATGGTTATCTCTGGCGCTATGTTGAAGTAAGAAAGGAATTGGTGTTGAAAAATGAAAATCGTTGTTTTAGAAAAACAAGTTCCGGATTCAACTGAAATTACAGTTGATAAAAAAACGGGTGCGTTAATTCGTGACGGTGTTCCTGCAATCACAAACCCTGATGATTTAGCTGGTTTGGAAGCTGCATTGGAATTAAAAGATAAAAACCCTGACACTGAAGTTGTTGTAATGACAATGGGATTACCTAAAGCTGCTGAAATGTTAAAAGAAGGCGTAGCTATGGGTGCTGACAAAGGTGTTTTATTAACAGACCGTGTATTAGGTGGATCTGATACATGTGCTACAAGTATCGCTTTAGCTGCTGCTTTGAAAAAAGTAGGATTCGATTTAGTTATCGCTGGTCGTCAAGCTATCGATGGTGATACTGCTCAGGTAGGACCTCAAACTGCTGAACGTTTGGATATTCCTCAAATTACTTACGTAGATGAAATCTTAGAAGTAAAAGAAGATTCAATCACAGTAAAACGTTCATTAGAAGATGTTGAACAAATCGTAACTGCTAAGTTGCCATGTGTTATCACAACATTATCAGGAATGAACAAACCTCGTTACATGCAATGTGACAATATCGTTGATTTGTGTAAAGAAGACAAGATCGAAGTTTTAACAAATGCTGAATTAGGAATTGATCCTGAAACAGTTGGTTTCAAGGGTTCTCCTACATCAGTTAAGACTACTTTCACAAAAGACGTTACTGATAAAACAGAAGTATTCACATTGTCTGAGCAGGAAACTGCAGATTTGATTGCTAAGACTTTGAAAGAAAAGCAAATCATTACAAAGTAGGGAGGATGAAGTAGAATGGCTCGATTTGAAGAATATAAAGATATCTTCGTTTTCGTTGAACAAGAAAACGGAAACATTGCAGAAGTAAGTTATGAACTTATTTCAGAAGCAAGAAAACTAGTTGCTTCTATCCCTGAATTTGGATACAAAGTAGTTGGTGTATTGCTTGGAGAAAATGTAAAAGAAAAAGCTCAAGAAGTTATTAGTCATGGAGCTGACAAAGTAATCGTTGTTGATGATGCTTTATTAAAAGACTATTCAACTCAATTCTATGCTGATGCTTTAACACAAGTTGTTTTAGCTCACAAACCAGATTCATTGTTAACTGGTGCCACTCCTTTAGGACGTGACTTAGCACCACGTGTAGCTGCTCGTTTAAACGTTGGTTTAACTGCAGATGCTACTAAGATTGAAGTTGACTTAGAATATGCTAAAGAAACTGGTGAATCATTATTAGACGTAACTCGTCCTACATTCGGTGGTAACTTATTCGGTACAATCGTATGTAAAGACACTCGTCCACAGATGGCTACAATTAGACCAAAAGTATTCGAATTGGCCCCAACAGATACTAGCCGTACTGGTGAAGTTGAAGAATTCACACCAACTTGGACAACTACAGATCCTCAAGTATTTGTAGAAAAAGTAATCGAAAAAGTAAAAGCTGATGTAGATATCACAAAAGCTGACATCTTAGTAGGTGCTGGTCGTGGTGCTGAAAACTGCTTAGATGTACTTCAAAAAGTAGCGGACGAATTAGGTGGAGTAGTTTGCTGTACACGTGCTGTTGTTGAAGATGGATTCTTAGACAAAGATCGTCAGGTAGGTCAAACAGGTAAGACTGTACGTCCTTCATTATATATCGCTTGCGGTATTTCTGGAGCTGTACAACACTGTGCTGGTATGGATAAATCAGACTTGATCATCTCTATCAACCGTGACCCTCAAGCAGAAATCTTCAATATTTCTAACATGGGATTCGTTGGAGATTGCGCAACTGTATTACCTTTATTAGTAGAATCAATTAAAGCTGCAAAAGCTGAATAATAAAAAGGAGCATATTTAAAATGAAAAATGTAGGTGTTATTGGTGCTGGAACAATGGGGCAAGGTATTGCCAATGCATTTGCTACAGCTGGATACAATGTAACTGTATGTGATATTAAAATCGAATGGGCACAAAATGGTATCAACAAAATTGGTGCTAAATTAGATAAATTAGTATCTCGTGAAAAAATAACTGCTGAAAAAGCAGAAGGTATCAAAGCTAACTTAACTGCTGGTGAATACAAAGACTTAGCTGACTGCGATTTAATCGTTGAAGCTGTTCTTGAAAAAATGGAAATCAAAAAAGACTTATTCAAGACTTTAGATGAAATCTGTAAAGAAGACTGCATTTTCGGAACAAACACTTCAAGTTTAAGTGTTACTGAAATTGCTAACGGAATCAAACACAACGTTATCGGTATGCACTTCTTTAACCCAGCTGATCGTATGAAATTAGTTGAAGTTATTTCTGGTGAAAACACTCCAGTTGAAACAAAAGAAGCTATCATCGAATACTCTAAATCATTAGGAAAAACTCCAGTCGAAGTTGCTGAAGGACCTGGATTCGTAGTTAACCGTATCTTAATCCCAATGATTAATGAAGCTTGCTTCATTTACCAAGAAGGATTGGCAAGTGTTGAAGATATCGATACAGCTATGAAACTTGGAGCTAACCACCCAATGGGACCATTGGCTTTGGGTGACTTAATTGGATTGGATATTGTTTTAGATGTAATGGAAGTATTATATACTGAAACAGGAGATCCTAAATATCGTCCATGTACATTATTAAAGAAAATGGTTCGTGCTGGAAAATTAGGTCAAAAAACTAAACAAGGATTCTACAGCTACAACTAGTGAAATAACTAAAGTGAAACACTCGTTGTTTCACTTTTTATTTAAATATAGAGGAGAACAATCATGGAAAACGTATTATTAGAAAAACAAGGTCACGTTTCAATTATCACAATTAATCGTGAAAAAGCATTAAACGCTTTATCCACAGCTGTATTAAACGACTTAGAAGAAGCTGTGAATACAGTAGAAGCGGATAAAGACACTTATTGTGTAGTTATCACAGGTGCTGGAAACAAATCATTTGTTGCTGGTGCGGATATTGCTGAAATGAAAGACAAAACTGTTGAAGAAGCTGCTGAATATGGAGCTTACGGAAACAAAATCTTCCGTCAAATTGAAACTTTACACTGCCCAGTAATCGCAGCCGTAAATGGTTTCGCATTAGGTGGTGGATGCGAATTAAGCATGGCTTGTGATATTCGTATTGCAGCTGAAAATGCTGTATTTGGACAACCAGAAGTAGGATTAGGAATTACTCCAGGTTTTGGTGGAACTCAACGTTTAGCTCGTTTAGTACCTGCTGGAATTGCTAAAGAAATGATCTTTACGGCTCGTAACATTAAAGCGGATAAAGCATTGTCTATTGGATTAGTAAATGCGGTAGTTCCTCAAGAAGACTTAATGGCAACTGCATTAAAGATGGCTAACGGAATCTGCAAGAACGCTCCAATCGCTGTTGCTCAAGCTAAAAAAGCAATTAACGCTGGACTTCAAACAGATATGGATTCAGCTATCGCTATCGAAGTAAAAGATTTCTCGGATTGCTTCGCAACAGAAGATCAAACTTACGGAATGGAATGCTTCGTAAATAAAGTAAAAGAAAAAGAATTTAAAAACAAATAATTATTTGAAAGGATGATTTAAATGTCAAAAGTAATGTCAGCCCAAGAAGCCATCAGTTTGATCAAAGATGGCGATAAAATTGGTGTTGGTGGATTTATTGGGATGGGTCACCCTCAAGAACTTAGTGTTGCCATTGAAAAGAGTTTCTTAGAAACTGGACACCCAAGAGATTTAACAGTTATGTTCTCTGCCGGTGTAGGAGATGGAACACCTGATCTTGGATTGAACCACATGGGTCACGAAGGATTGTTAAAAAGAATTATTGGTGGTCACTGGGGATTGATTCCTACTTTCCAAAAATTAGTTTTTGAAAATAAAGTAGAAGGATACAACTTACCACTAGGAACCATCAGTTTGATGTTCCGTGAAATTGCTGGACACCGTCCTGGTGTTATAACTAAAATTGGTTTGAAAACATTTATTGACCCACGTCTAGAAGGTGCGAAAATGAATGAACGCACTAAAGAAGACTTAGTTGAATTAATCAATATGGATGGAGAAGAATGGTTACGTTATAAATCATTCCCATTGGATATTGCTTTAATTCGTGGTACATATGCCGATGAAGATGGAAACTGCTCAATGTGTAAAGAAGCAGCTACTCTAGATTCAATCAGTATTGCCCAAGCTGTTAAAAACAGTGGTGGTAAAGTTATTCTACAGGTAGAAAAAGTTGTAGAACGCGGTTCATTAAAACCAATGGATGTTAAGATTCCAGGTATTTATGTGGATGCAATCGTAGTTGCAGATCCAGAAAATCACTGGCAAACTTACTCAGATCCATACAATCCATCATTCTGTGGTGAAATTCGTGTACCAGTTGATTCAATTGAACCAATGCCATTAAATGCACGTAAAGTTGTTTGTCGTCGTGCTGCTATGGAATTGGATCCATCAGCTGTTATCAACTTGGGAATTGGTATGCCAGAAGGTATCGCAAATGTTGCCAATGAAGAAGGTTTACCAGGACTTAAGATGACTGTAGAAGCTGGAGGAATCGGTGGTGTTCCAATGAATGGAACTGCCTTTGGTGCATGTACAAACCCAGACGCAATCATTGACCAAACATATCAGTTTGACTTTTATGATGGTGGTGGATTAGACCAAGCCTTCTTAGGACTTGCTGAATGTGATTCAAAAGGTGATATCAACGTTTCTCGTTTTGGACCAAAAATTGCAGGATGTGGTGGATTTATTAATATTACCCAAACATCACCAGTTGTCGTTTATTGTGGAACATTCACAGCTAAAGGTTTAAAAGAAACAATTGGTAATGGTAAATTGACAATTGATCAAGAAGGACATATTAAAAAATTCAAAAACCATATTGAACAGGTTACTTTCTCAGCCGATTATGCGAATGAAACAGGTCAAAAAGTCTTATATATCACTGAGCGTGCCGTATTTAAGTTAATTGATGGTAAATTAACATTGATCGAAATCGCTCCAGGTGTAGATTTACAAAAAGATGTATTAGATCAAATGGAATTTAAGCCATACATCGCTGAAGATTTGAAGTTGATGGATGCACGTCTATTTACGGATGAAATCATGGGTTTAAAAGAAGAATAAATTGAATAAACAGGTCAAATGACCTGTTTTTTGTGTTACAATGGTTTTGGGAGTTGATAAAAATGTTATTTTTTAGAAATGATTATGGCCAAGGATGTATTCCAGAAATCATGGAATATATGAATACTACCAATGGTCATTCTTTTACTGGATATGGTATGGATGCGATTTGTCAAAATGCCAAAGAAACCATTAAAAAACATATTCCAGACTACGATGTAGATATCCACTTTTTAGTTGGAGGAACGATTACTAACCAAACCATCATCAAAGCTTGCTTAAAACCATTTGAAGCCGTGATTGCCTGTGATACAGGACATATCGCCACCCATGAAACGGGTGCGATTGAAGCTGTAGGACATAAAGTAATTCCGGTAAATAATTATGCTGGAAAGATCAATCCTAGCGATATTCGTAAAGTATTTGATACACATATGCTTTCATATGAACACATGGTTTATCCAAAAATGGTTTATATTTCCAATGCCACAGAATATGGAACGGTGTATACATTAGACGAATTAAAAAACATTCGTACGGTTTGCGATGAATTAGGTCTATATTTAATGATGGATGGTGCAAGACTAGGCGTTGCCTTATCCACTGTAGATTATACTTTAAATGACCTTGCCAATATTTGTGATGTATTCTATATTGGCGGTACAAAAAATGGAGCTTTAATGGGAGAAGCTGTTGTCATCTCCAATCCTGAATTAAAGCCATATTTCCGTTTTGTGATGAAACAAAATGGGGCAATGCTTGCCAAAGGATGGCTTTTAGGCATTCAATTCTTAGGCTTATTTGAGCACGATGCTTTCTTTGGATATGCCAAACAATCGGTTGTTTTAGCACAGAAAATTCAATCTAAACTACAAGAACTTGGCTATGCCTTATTCATGAAGAGTGATACAAACCAGATTTTTGTGAATGTATCAAAGGAACAATACCAATTCTTAAGTGAAAACATTGATTTTGAAATCTGGGAAAAATGCGATGATCACTATGTCATTCGATTTGTGACAAGTTGGCATACAAGTGAAGATGAAGTCAATGCATTGATCACATATTTAGAACAAGCAATCGAAAAAAAAGAATAGTATCATTCTAGGTTCGAACGATAGGTCCAGCCTAGTATACCATTCTTTTTGATTTGAACTTTATCTCTTTTTTTCGATGGAATGGGGAAATTTATAAGGAGT
>NZ_DBMEXE010000066.1:0-7667 GCF_056804935.1 Holdemanella sp.
AAAACCCTGATGTACATGTGGTTGCCGTAGAACCAGCAGATTCTCCTGTATTGTCTAATGGTAAACCAGGCCCTCATAAAATCCAAGGTTTAGGTGCTGGTACTTATTATTTGACAGAGATTAAACAACCTGATGGATATAACAAGTTAGCTAAATCTGTTAAGGTTGAGATAGATGTTAATGGTGCTATCACAGTAGACGGCAAATTAATTACAGGAGTAGATAAGTTAGTCAAAGTAGAGAACAAAACAGGAACAGTACTACCAAGTACAGGTGGTGTTGGTACTACAATGATCTATCTAGTAGGTGCTGTACTTGTATTGGGTTCTGGTGTTGTATTAGCTACAAAAAGAAGAGTTAAGAATAAATAATATATTTTCGATTAATGATAGGGAGAGGGTTGTGAGATGAGAAAACATATTTCAACTATAATTGCGATACTTGTTTTTATTGCGGGCCTTTCCTTATTGTTGTATCCAACGGTGAGCAATTATTGGAATTCTAAACATCAAACGGCTGTTGTTGCTAATTATACGGATACTTTAGCTAAGATGGATGATCAGGATAGGCAGGCTGCGATAGACTCAGCTATTTCCTATAATTCAGGGTTGGTTTCTAACAGTGGTCGTTTTACGCCTGATGATTCAGAACTTAGCTTATATAAAAGCCTATTAAATGCGGATGGTACGGGTATGATGGGATATATCACAATACCTGAGATTCGTTGTAAGCTAGCTATTTATCATAGTGTGGATGATTCTGTATTACAGGTGGGTGTTGGTCATTTAGAGGGTTCTTCACTTCCTGTTGGTGGTAGTAGTACGCATTGTGTTATTTCTGGTCATAGAGGGCTTCCGAGTGCTCGTTTGTTTACGGATATTGATCGTCTTGAAAAGGGGGATTTATTTTATCTGCATGTGTATGGCAAGGTTTTGGCGTATGAGGTGGATAAGATTTCGGTTGTAGAGCCTGAGGATTATGGTCCTTTAGAGATTGAAAAAGGTAAAGATCTTTGTACGTTACTTACGTGTACGCCGTATGGTATTAATACGCAGCGTTTGATGGTTCGTGGTCATCGTGTGGTGGATCGTTTGTATGATGAATCAAATATTACTTCAGATGCAGCTAGGGTGGATACTTTAGTGGTGGCTTCTTGTGTTGGTGTTGTATTATTATTGGTTGGTATTATTATTTCGAAGATATGGAGGTTAAAAGGACATGAAAAAAATAATTCGTAGTGTATTGTGTATATTTCTTTTTGTTCTTGTATGTACTCCTGTCTTCGCAAATGATTATTCGAGTTTAACAGTGACTTGTCCAGCTTCAAATATAGATGTTCGCTTATATCGTGTGGCGGATGCGGATTATAATTTGGTAGGTGCTTTTAAATCCTATTCGGTTTCACAGGATTGGAATATTCTTGGCGATTATATTGATCGTGACAATATTGAATGGGATGATGAAGTTAAGTCAGATTCAGATGGTAAGGCTTTATTTTCTCATTTAACTAAAGGTGTTTATTTAGTGAAGGCTTTAGATCATGCGGATTATACGATGTCGGTTTCTGTTGTTTATGTGGATAAAGATTGTGATGTTGAATTAAAGTATGAGTCTAGAGTTGAAACGACTTCTTTGCGTGTTCAAAAAGTATGGAAGGATGATGTCAAGAAGAATCGTCCGAGTTTTATTGGTGTAGATTTACTTGGGGATGGCAAGGTCGTAGATCATCAGGTATTAAGTGAAGAAAATCATTGGACATATGCTTGGAATGATTTGTCGGGTGATATGAGATGGAGTTGTGTTGAGACAAGTGTTCCTTCTGGATATAGTGTAAGTTCTTATCGAGAAGGGAATCATATTGTGTTAAAGAATAGTTTGAATAAGGTTGTGGATTCTAAGAAATCGGAATCAAATCTTCCTTTGACGGGTCAATTGTGGTGGCCTGTACCTGTATTATTGTTTGTGGGACTTGGATGTATATGCGTAAGCAAGTTCTAAAATATATTGGCTGTATCTGTATTGTACTTGCCTTGGGACTTACTTTGTTTAATGTGTATGATACATTTCGGGCTAGAAAGAGTGAAGAAGATATATTGGTTGCCTATAATTTAAAGAATGATTTGGATCCAGATATATGGATTGATCCAGATATGGATATGCCGGAAGTAGAACTGGATGGTTTATCTTGTATTGGAACGATTGAGATTCCTTCTTTGGACATTAAGCTTCCGGTTACGAGTGAGTTTACGTATGATTTGATGAAATTGGCGCCTTGTCGATATTCGGGCAGTGTATATAAAGGGAATATGGTGATTGCGGCACATAATTCTTGGTTTCATTTTGGAAGAATTCATAGTTTAGATCCGGGTAGTAAGGTCGTATTTACGGATGCACTTGGAAATCAGTTTGAATATCGTGTTGTTTTAATTGAAACTTTAACGCCGGATAGTGCTGAGGATATGACTTCTTCGGATTATCCTTTAACTTTATTTACGTGTACTTTGGATGCGAAAAATAGAGTAACAGTTCGTTGTAAATAAAAAAGAGAAATCGATTTTGATTTCTCTTTTAATTTAATTTATCTTGTACGATTTTCTTTACCATTGGATAAGCAACTAATGCGATCACAATACCTGCAGCTCCTTGGACTACGTTGGCTGGAATTTCACTTGCGGCTACGATCCAGCTTCCTTTTAATATGTATTTGGCAATGAAGTATCCAAATACCATGATGACAGATCCTAATACGTAGCTTGAGATTTGTTTGGGTTTAGAGTAGTTTTTCATAAGTAGGGATACTACGATAGCTTCTAGTCCTTTGATGATTAGGGTAAAGAAGAAGTAGTGTCCGTATCCTCCGGCTACATCGGCTAGTGCACTTCCTAAGCCTCCAATCAAGAAGCTTTCAAATGGATTTAAAAAGCTTGCGAATAATAGGATAAATCCGTCTCCTAGATTGAAGTATCCGTCTAATGCGTTTGGTACTTTGATGAACATGGTTGCGACAAATACGAGTGCCATACCTAGTCCGGTTAGTACGATTTCGTATGTTTGTTTGTTTTTCATAATCTTTCCTTCTTTCTGTAACTTAGTGACTATTATACTTGTTTCTGTATATAAAAAAATATACAATTATAAAAAATAATTAGGGGACAGTTGCATGAAGAAATATCAAGTAATTTATGATTTGTATAAGGAGTCGATACTTTCTGGGATCTTAAAGTATGGGGATCGTGTGGATTCGATTCGTGAATGTGTAAAGAAGATGAATGTGTCTAAGACTACGGTGGAAAATGCGTATAATAAATTGGTGTTGGATGGATTTATTTCGAGTCAAGAAAAAGTGGGGTATGTGGTGAGTATGAATCCGGAGCGTATCTTACTGCATCAGGAAATCCTGGATTATTCTTCGAGTCATAAAGAAAAATCGTATGATTATGATTTTCGGATTCAGTCGGTTTCTTTTGATTCGTTTGAAACGACGATTTGGAAACGATATATGAAGGGTGTTTTGAATGATAAGCGTTTGATGTCAAGTTATGGTTTAGCGCAGGGTGAGTATGGATTAAGGCAGGCTCTATGTAAGTATGTGTATCAGAATCGGAATATTTTGTGTTTTCCTGAGCAGATGGTGATTGGTTCAAACTATCAGTCTTTGTTGTATATATTTTGTGGGATGTTGGATAAGTCAAAGGTGATTGGTTTAAGTACATTAGTGGATGATCAGGCTAAGCAGGTATTTTTATCGTATGGTTTTCATGTTGAATATTTAAATCCAACTTCTTTTGTGAGGGATATTCAAAGATTGCATGTGGATGTTGTCTATGTGAATACGACTTGTTTTACGTCGGATAGGCAGTCTATGAGTGAAAGGGTTCGTGAAGAATTGGTTTCTTTAGAGAATGTTTTGATTCTTGAGGATGATTATAATGGGGAGCTTGTGTATGCTTCTAAAATCAAGACTTCGTTGTGTTCAAAAAGTAAGAATGTGATTTATTTTTCTTCGTTTTCAAGACTATTATTACCGAGTCTTCGTATTGGGTATATGATTTTAAATGAGGAGTATATGCGTAAGTATAGTGCTTCTTATTTTGGTCCAACGACGAGTAAAATTGAGCAGGTGGCTTTTACGCAGTATATTGTGGATGGGTATTTGCAGAAGCATTTAAGAAAGCTTGTTCGTGAGTATAAGGAGAAGCATTTGTATTTAAAGAAATTGATTGATACGTATATGGGTTGTTCGTATATTTTGGATGAGACGTATATGGCGTATTGGTTAAATTTAGATGTGGATGTATCTCGTTTTAGAGATTTGTGTGAATCGAATGGTGTCGCAATTAGTATTTCAAATGGGCGTATTGGATTGTCTTTTGCGAGTATGAGTAAAGAATTGATGTTAGATGGTGTGATTCGTCTTGCAGAAATATGGAAAGAGTGTTAAAATTTTATCGATTCGACAGTGAAGAAGATAAGTAGAATTAAAAGTTCTTGTGTATAGAGAGAGGGCGTTTGGTGAAAGCTCTTCGAGTCTTTTAGTTTGAAGCTACTTTGGAGTTGAAACGTAGTCGGCGTTAACGAGTGAATTGAGGGCATTTTTCGATTTTGAAAAATGAACTAGGATGGTACCGCGTAATTATACGTTCCTAGAAATAGGAGCGTTTTTTTATTGGAGGAAAGAAAAGATGAAACAATTAACTGGTAATCAGATTCGTCAGATGTTCTTGGATTATTTTAAATCTAAAGGGCATATGATTGAGCCGGGCGCAAGTTTGATTCCGCACAATGACCCAACATTATTATGGATCAATGCGGGTGTTGCGGCTTTGAAGAAATATTTTGATGGTAGTGAAAAACCGGCTTCAAATCGTATTGCGAATGCGCAGAAATCAATTCGTACAAATGATATTGAAAATGTGGGTCGTACGGCTCGTCACCACACATTCTTTGAAATGTTAGGAAACTTCTCAATTGGAGATTATTTCAAGGATGAGGCGATTCAGTTTGCGTGGGAATTTTTAACAAGCGAAGAATGGATGGGTATTGATAAGGACAGATTGTATGTGTCTGTATATACAGATGATGCGCGTGCTTATGAAGTATGGACTACAATTTGTGGTGTAGATCCTAGTCATATTTTAAAGACTGATGATAACTTTTGGGAAATTGGTAAGGGACCTGGTGGACCTGACAGTGAAATTTTCTTTGATCGTGGAGAAAAATATGATCCTGAGGGATTGGGAGAAAAATTATTCTTTGATGAAATGGAAAATGATCGTTATGTAGAAGTATGGAATGTTGTATTCTCTCAATATGATTGTGATCCAAGTATTGATCGTAAAGATTATAAGGAACTTCCTCAGAAGAACATTGATACAGGTATGGGTCTTGAGCGTTTGGTTGCCTTAGTTCAGGATGGAGAAACAAACTTCGATACGGATTTATTCTTGCCTATTATTCGTGCAACAGAAGCTATGGCAAAACATCCTTATGAAGGTGAATATAAGATGGCTTACCGTGTTGTTGCGGACCACGTTCGTACAGTGACTTTTGCGTTGAGTGATGGTGCTAACTTCTCAAATAGTGGTCGTGGATATGTACTTCGTCGTGTACTTCGTCGTGCAGTTCGTTATGGTTTAAAATTAGGTTTGGATGAACCATTCTTATATAAACTAGTTCCTGTTGTTGCGGATTTAATGGAGGATTTCTATCCTTATTTGCAGGAGCATGTTGCGTTCAACCAGAAGTTGATTAAGGTGGAAGAAGAAACTTTCAAGAAGACTTTAAAGGTTGGTCAGGCTTTACTAGACGAAGAAATCAGCAAGGCTAAGGATGGTAAGCTTAGTGGTGAAGTTGTCTTCAAATTGTATGATACATATGGATTCCCATTTGAATTAACACAAGAAATTGCCGAGGAAAGTGGAATCCGTGTAAGTCGTGATGAGTTTGATGCAGAAATGAACAAACAAAAAGAGCGTGCTCGTAATGCGCGTAATGTAAAGGATTCTTTTGCGTCTCAAAATGAAGAATTGATGAACTTCAATGAGCCTAGTGAATTTATTGGTTATGATCACTTATCTTGTGATGGTAAGATCATTGCGTTATTTAATGCTGAGGGTAAGATGGTTGATTCTTTAGAAGACGAAGGTATGATCATTTTAGATGAAACTTGTTTCTATGCCGAAAGTGGTGGACAGGTTGCTGATAAGGGAATGTTTACGGCTGATGGTGTAGAGGTTGAAGTATTGGATGTTCAAAAGACTCGTAATAAACAGCATATTCATACAGTTAAAATCAATAGTGGTGTATTAGAAAAGGGTATGTCTTTACATGGTGAAGTCAATGTCAAAGATCGTTTGGCAACTACAGCGAACCACTCTTGTACACACTTGTTGCAGTCGGCTTTAGTTAAGGTATTGGGTGATCATATTCACCAGGCTGGTTCTTATAATTGTCCTGAATATTTGCGTTTTGACTTCAATCACTATGAAAAGGTTACGGCTGAACAATTGGCTGAAGTAGAACGTATTGTGAATGAATATATTAGTGCAGCTTATCCAGTAACGAAAGAGGTTATGCCTATTGAAGAGGCTAAGAAGTCTGGTGCCACTGCATTATTTGATGAGAAGTATGGAGATACAGTTCGTGTTGTAACAATGGGTGATGTATCTAAGGAATTCTGTGCTGGATGTCACGTAGAAAATACGGCTCAGATTGGTCTATGCAAGATCATTAGTGAGGAAAGTATTGGTTCAGATTCTCGTCGTATTACGGCTAAGACTAAGTTTGCGGCTTATGAGGATTTTGCACAAGAACACAATATGTTGGAAAATATTGCGGATAGTGCTAAACAAAAGGGTATTAAGAATATTGATACAAAGGTTGAGGCTGCTTATAAGACTATGCATGATATGCAAAAGGAAATCGATAACTTGAAGAACCAAATCTTTACATTGAAGTCTAAAGAGTGGGCTACTGAGGCTAAAGATTTTGGAAAAGTAAATGTATTGATTAAATCCGTTTCTGGAATGGATGCAGGTGCATTGAAGGATATTGTTTCTAACTTAAAGGCTAGTGATGACAAGATGGTTGTATTCTTCGTTAACACAAATGGAGAAAAGGTTGTCTTTGTATCTGGTGCAGGTAAAGAGGCTGTTAAGGCTGGTGTACATGCGGGTCAATTGGTTAAGAAAGCGGCTCAAATCTGTTCTGGTAATGGTGGTGGAAAGCCAGATATGGCTCAAGCCGGTGGTAAGGATGCTTCTAAGGTTGATGAAGCAATCAATGCAATCACAGAAGAGTTGAAAAGTTTATAGTAGATATTAGGGTATGCGTATGTGTACCCTTATTTTTTTGGTGTATGAAAAAGAAGAGTAAATATAGAATCCGTATGGATGAATTAAAGAAATTTAAAAAAAAGCATAAGCTCACAAAGAAAGAGAAAGAGCGAGTTGAAATGTGGGTGGCTGCAGGTCATAGTGCGTATGATACGCGTTGGTGGGATGAGTTGGAGCAGGAAGAAGAGCTTGATGAATTACTAAGTGGTTTGACGGACGCACAAGTAAATTATGGTACTATGTCAAGAAAAAGGACTCCTAAAATAGATAAATTTTAAATTCTAATGCTTTGAATAATAATTATTCTCATATTGATTTGGCGATTCATAACCG
>NZ_DBMEXE010000067.1:0-7486 GCF_056804935.1 Holdemanella sp.
TGAACATCGTACTCATAAATCAAGCATAATTGAAGTTCACTTTACATTTTGTCTGACTTTCTATTTCATATTTAATGCGAAGCTTTACATTAAATATGATATTCAATCGATTTATCACTTGACACCACATACTTATATCCAGAATATTCACCTACAGTGCATGGCTCATACATTTTTGATTCATCCTTACAAACCTTGTTGTGAGAAATACTGGCAGCCTCTGCTGAATCCCAGCCATCCGTTCCAATTGAGAAATGAATGGTAAACGTACGATCTTTCGCATACAATGAATAACCAAGAACATTCGATTCTTCCATATAGCTATATCTAGAAATTTCTCTAGCAGGCGTATGGAAAGAAGTCAAATCTTTAGGTAAAGTAACTCTTACCTTTTTATTCGCATAACTAATAATCGTACTATCCTTTTCTTTTTCTTCTTCAGCTGCCTTAGCCTTTTCTTCTTCCTTCTTCTCTTCTTTTACCTTTTCTTCTTTTTCTTCAGCCGCCTTAGTCTCTTCTATTTTCTTTTCTTCTACCTTTTCTTCTGGCTCATTTGATGAACAAGCCACTAAACTAAGTCCCATACCCAAAGCCAAGAAGATAGTTAATAACCTATTCCTTTTCACTCTTATCACCTACTCTTCCATACAAATTTCAACAACGATATTATCCAATACAGCAAGTGTTACCTCATCCAAATCATTGGCTTTTTCTTGTTCTACATAAATTTGTAAGACAACATTATCTTCACCAACCGGATAATCGATCAACATCTTAGAATAGGTTTTATCAGACGAATCATATACTGTTGTTTTCTTGTAACCCGAATACTTACCAATCGTAAATTCCTTATATTGATCTGCTTCATCTTCAAAACCTGCATTCAAGACATCCGCCGTTTCCTTGGCCGCCTTACGATAATCGCAATCAATTGAAATTCGCGTGATATACGTACGATCATCCGAATGTAAATCATATTTAAGGATACGACCACCCTCTAGCTTACCCGATATGTTTAAGCCTTCTTGTTTCGGTGTATAAACCGACAATAAATCTGGCATCGTCATCTTAATGAAATAGCCATTCATTTGTGCGACTCCAGTCATTTCGCCAATCTTTACCTTCTCTTCTTTTTTCACTTGTGAAGGCCTTGGTTCTTCTGGCTTTTTTGCACAAGAAACTAGACTTAAGCCTATACCTAGCGCAAGCAAGATCTTAGCTAGCTTATGATTCATAGGCTTACTCACATTTCTTCTTTTCAACTTTTACATTATCCAAAATTGCAGTAATAATAGCTTCTGTATCCGAATCATCCGCTTCCGCTTTTAGCTTTTCAACAACAACCTTAATTGTTCCTTTAAAACCATCTCGATCCAAATTGAAATACATATTGTACGTTACATAATCATCATAAGAATAATCCGAAATCTTATTTACACCTGTATAATTTCCAACCTGATAAGGCTTATAAAGCTTACTCTCATCTTCCTCACCTTTATTGAAGGTTTCAGCCACTTCATCCGCTGTCGCATCTGCATTTGCTTCAACTGTCGCAATCTTTTTCGTATCGGCTTCTTTATTTTCAAAGCTATAGCGAATAAAAGAATCATTCACAATCTCTCCGGTAACCTTTACACCATCTGCTGGCGTATAAATCGTTGTGAAATCTTGAGGCATTGTGATGATGATCTCATACTTCTTGTTGTAGTTTTTGCTCACCACAAAATCCGTTGTTTTCTCTTCTTTCTTTTCCTCTTTCTTTTCTTCCTTTTTAGCTTCAACAACCTTTGTATCTTCCTTTTTAGGCTCTGGATCATTCGATGAACAAGCAGCTAAACTCAAGCCCATTCCGATTACTAATAAACTCTTCACAAAGTTTGTGTTCATGACTACTTAACCTCAACTTTCATATTGCCCAAAATAGCTTTCATCGCTACTTCCATATCCGCTGTATCCGTATCATTGAATTGTTCAACCGTTACAGACATCACTACAGCAGAACCATCCACACTTGCAAAATCCAACAACAAGTTATCTTTACATTTGAAGCTAGGATTTTCACTTGTAGTCACTTTTCTAAAGCCACTGAATTCACCCACCGTGCTAGGCTTATATTGTTCCGATTCATCATCCTTAAATCCTTCATTAATACGATTCGCATAGGCTTCTGCACTCTCAGCACTGATTGGGTTTACATAAATAGCCATTTTAAAATCACCAAATTCATCTTCAAGCGTATATGAGATTTGTTGTTCATTTACTTCTGTTTTAACTTCTAAACCATCTCTACTTGGTGTATAGAATGAAGTAAGCTGTGGAATTGTGACTGTATATGTCTTACTCGAAATTTCTCTTACTAATACAGCATCCGTACTTTCTTCTTTCTTTTCTTCTTTCTTTTCTTCCTTCTTCTCTTCTTTTTTCTCTTCCTTCTTTTCTACAACCTTTGTATCTTCCGGCTTTTCACTTGAACAAGCTGTTAATCCAAAAAACATACTTAGTACTAATGCACTCGCAAACAATTTTTTATTATTCATATTGATACTCCAATTCTAATTTGTCATGATCAAACAAATTTTTGATCTCTAATTTTTCATATAACGGCATTACTTTACAATACGATAAGACTTGTTGATTATAGTCATCATATCCATACACAAATCCGTCTTCTTCCATACCTACACTAAACAATAGGCCAGAATGCGAATTCTCTTGATCCTGCATTGCATACAAACCATTCTCATCGATTTGAAGTGTTACACTCTCATTTGTATACGTACCCTCAAGACTTTTAAACAGCTGATTTTGCAATGCATCAAATAAATCAATCAACTGATCATTTTCTGTCAGTGCCTGCCCACTACGAAGGCTTTTTACTTTATCTAACCCATATAATGGTCCTTGACTACAAACACGCTCAATCGGCAAACCATCCTCAATCGCAATCACTTCCACCAAACCATTTGTCGTTAGCGCAAAACCATAAGTGACACCAGGACCTATTTCATACACATGAACTTGTTTATACTCATTAAAACAACCGTGCACCTTATACGTTTTATCCGTTCCACTATAGTAAAGCGATAGCTTATTATTCTTTAATGTCATAGTCATCTGGTCAAACGTGGAAGAATCTTCTATCTTATAAGACTTCTTGCGACTTGGCCTATACAAAACCATCTTTGTTCCAGAACCAAAATTTGTGGCGACAGGAATCAATACATTCAATTTTCCTTTGTGGTAAAACACATCCAGATTTGAAGGCAACAAACCAATTGTTTGAGCTCTTAATTCCTTTACATTGTCATAATATTCATTGGCATATTCCTGATCAAAAGCCTGTGCAGCCCATACCTTCATATCTTTTTGACTGATTTTATATTTCTTATACAACTTTTTATTCGAAACACGCTTCTTCGTTTTAGAATCAAAATGATACACCTTATACCTAGGATATTCCGTCTCTACTTCTTCCTTAATAACTAAACTCAATAGATTTGAATGTGTATACACATCATAACTAACCTTTGTGTCCGGCAACGTATACCCTTCTTCTTTTGCCTCATCTAAAGAATCTACCAAATCCTTGTATTCATTTTTGATTGTCTGATTCAATTTCTTTGCGCTCTTTGAATCACAATGAATATAAGGTAAGGAAATGTCATACTTACCAACATTTCCCCATGCATCCTTATATTCTTCATGAATATTGTAGAAATCTGAAATATATACCTCTTCATTAGGTTGTGATTTACAACCTGTAAACATTAGATTCAAACTAAGAAACAAGACCGAACAAAGCTTAATCCAAGTCATATCCAGCTAGAGCTTGATCGGCTGCATCTTTAAATTGCGTACGATCTCCAATGATCGTTGCCCCAAACGCATCCACTGTCGCTTTCGCTTTTTCTTCTAAATTTTCTCCATTCTTTTTGGCTTTCGCTAAA
Organism: Holdemanella sp.; assembly: GCF_056804935.1. Classification (NCBI taxonomy): domain Bacteria; kingdom Bacillati; phylum Bacillota; class Erysipelotrichia; order Erysipelotrichales; family Erysipelotrichaceae; genus Holdemanella; species Holdemanella sp. Next base: position 3,948 of record NZ_DBMEXE010000067.1, read on the forward strand.
TCCCACATACTCTTTGTTGCCTTAAATTGAGTTACAGACTTTTTAATGCCACTTCTAAATGAATCATCTAAGCCAAACAATTTATTTAGATAATCTACACATTGATGACATCTTGTTTCATCATCAAATGGAATATAGACATCATTTAAACCTTTTGTATGTACAAAGCCTAAGTGAACACACATTTTATCTTTATCCGAACCACTTGTTCTTGCGGGCATCCTTTCAGTTCTATATAGCTGAAGATTTTCTAAACGATATACACACGCATATGTTTTTGTATTAAACAAACCTCCACGCGCTTCTGTTACCGCAATCAAACCTAGACTTGGTGCGATAAAGATTGGACGAAAAGCCTGCATCTTTTGATTTTTATCTCGTGTTTTTTTCAAAGGTTCCATTAAATCTTGCCAAATCTTTGTACCCACTTCAGTTTGATGAATATGGTCCTTGACATTATCTAAATCAGAATGAACATAGTCGTAATATTTTAATCCCTTTGCACGACAACCCTTTGTACAAATATAATTTCCATCCATTAATTTCTGTGATTGTAAAACATTAATTGTAGCACCACAAATTGCACATGTATTTGCCATATATGATTCCTCCTTTTCTGTGCATTATTATGATTCAAGCGCATCCTTTAATGCGTTTGCCACCTGTAAAGATTCCTGATACTTTTCGTTTGACTGTACCATTACTTCTTTATCCTGCATTTCTGAAATGATCTTGACATCCTCTTTGGTAATCTTCAAAGAAATCATTTTGATGAATGGATGATTCGTTTGAATATTTACCTTGAATTGGTACGTAAATTCGTATCTTGCTGGTTTATAGGAACATGTCTTCCCTTTCTTATTTGTGAAATGAAGTTCTCGCTTATTCTCTTCAATTTCTACCAAAACCTTTTGAATGTCACTTAAGTCAAACACATCTGGATTTTCATCACTAAGCTTTGTTGCCTTTGTCACGACAAACCAGTTGTGCTTTCGATCAACCATTACCTTTGGATACTCACCAAACGTTTCAGCTGCCACAAACGCTTTGACTCTTTGTGCGTTTTCTTCACGATATGTTAGCTGCCCTTTGATCTGTGTTATTGTTGTGTTTTTGTAGTCTGTAAATAATGGTGACATTTTTTTCTTACAGTCATTACAGATCGTACCATCCGCACATTTATAACCTTCCATCAATGCCATCTTCTTTTTACACACATCACATTCCTTTTTAGAAAACAACCCCATTTCATTTCCCTCCTTTCTTCATTTGATTGACTTGTTTACTTGTGCTATATTGTATTTAGAAAGCACTTTCAAAACTTATGTAATCAACTTACATTTTCATTATAGAAAGTATTAGAAAAATTACCCCACCCCAAAACTTAAAAAGGGTGGGAACAGCGGTACATAAAGGGGAAAATCATGAAAAAAGTTATAAAATATTTATTAGTATTTGGTCTAAGCCTATGCAATCTATATGGGTGTTCATCAAAATCTTTACTCGATAAAGATAACCCCGTGACCCTGACAATGTGGCATGTTTATGGAGAACAAGTCAATTCTCCAATGAACCAATTGGTAGCTGAATTTAATGAGACCGAAGGAAAAGAAAAGGGCATTATTATAAATGTAACTAAGGTCACTAACGCAAGTAAAATCGGACAAGAATTAGAAGCAAGTCTAGCCAAAGAACCTGGCGCAGATCCCATGCCTGATCTGTATACAGGACATATTCATAATGCTAGACAAGTAGGATTAGAAAATAGTGTGGTATGGGATGATGTATTCACAAAGAAAGAAATCAACAATTTTGTCGATGAATTTTTAGATGCCGGAATACTCGAAGATAAGCTAGTCGACCTTCCACTATCCAAATCCACAATTGTATTCTTTATGAATGGAACCCAATTTAAAAAATTTTCAAACGATACACAAGTTACACTAAACGACTTTGAAACGTGGGATCAAGTCTTTAAAGTCGCTGAAAAATATTACGAATGGTCAAACGGAAAACCACTTTGTTGTTTTGACTATGTTTTAAACTCTGTTGAATCTTATGCGATCGCATTAGGCTCTAAACATATGTTTAATGAGAATGGCTGGTATAATACGGACAATAAAGAATTTCAAGAAGCCTTTAGAACCTTTCTAGAACCATTGATCAAAGGCCATATTTCTGCTTCAGATTTCTATTCAAGCACACAACTTACAACCGGAGAAACACTCATTGGTGTATCCAGCAGTGCAGCCTATCTCTATTTAAATGACATCGTTACATATCCAGATAATACAACGGAACCATTAAATGCGATTGCCCTGCCTTATCCAAAGGCCGATAAAGACCATGCCCTCATGACACAAGCTGGTGTTGGATTATGTGCCTATAAGACTACAGAACAAAAACAAGAAGCTGCTAGTGTCTTTGCGCATTGGCTTGTAGAACCAAAACGAAACGTGGACTTTGTGATTCAAGGAGGTTACATGCCAGTCACAAAAAAAGCATTTAAAAACTTAAAAAATGAAAAGTTTGAAGATGAAGAAACACAATCTTTATACAATACACTCACCGAAATGAAATCCGACTATACCGTTATTTCTAGAGATGTTACATATGCGGTTTCTAGAAAGGCCTACACCTTCTATGATCAGATTCGAAAAAATCAATCCCAATGGCAGGCAAGATATGAAGCTGGAGAAGACATGGATGTACTTGTACAAGAGGCAATGGACATATTAAAAAGTCTTTCATGAGGTTTTAAATTATGCAGATAAGCTTTAAGAAAAAAGAAAAATCCATGAAACGAAAGCTCTTTGTCTACATGTTTTTCCTTGTCACAGCCATCACTGTCACTCTATTAATGGGACTCTTCCTATTTGGTCGACTTGGAACAACAGAGCAAGACTTTCATAAAAAACTATCCATTCAAAGTGAATACTTCACAAAGAATATGGAATCCTATTGGGATGATCTTGCCTCTATGAATATCGCTCTAGGCGAAACTATGCAAAATACTTTAGAAACAAACCTTGAAAAACAAGGTTTGACATTTAGTCAGCTACAAGATAATCCAAACGCTCTTTATGCATTAGAAAACGATTTAATTCAGCCATTAAGCCAATTTTTAGAACGCGCCAATTGTTCCGGTGCCTATATTCAGTTAGATACAACAATCAACTCAACACTTGAAAATGCAAACAATCAACGTAGTGGTGTCTATCTACAAAAAAACTCTATGTCTGTCTCTAAAGAAGACTTGATTTTATATCGTGGAATTGCCAATATCGGCAAAAAACATAGCATTATGCCCCATCGTAAATGGCGACAAGAATTTGACATTACCTTAGTTCCAGATTATGAAGAGTTAAAAACGGGGGATTTTGATTATTCCCTATCGGATATTATTCAACTCCCCTCTACCGAAGAAAGAATTGCCCTTTTAAGAGTTCCATTGATAGGAAAAGATGGTACTTTCTATGGATTATGTGGTTTTGAAATCAGTCAAAGCTGGTTTAAATTTATACATACACAACCTTCCA
>NZ_DBMEXE010000068.1:0-7393 GCF_056804935.1 Holdemanella sp.
CTTTTTGTAACAATGATTCGTTAGATAAATCTATGGATACATTTAGTATCAACGTTTAAATGAACTATCATAGACCAAGAAACAATTTCACCTTCATTTTTTAACAACAAAGAAGGATTTAATTATATGCATTAGAAACTAAATGACAGGTTGCCTACATACTCTTATACGAAAAAAAATGAAGTTTATTTGAAAAAAAGAAAAATTTCTCAAAACATTTGTGAAAATAATGATATTATATACGCGACAGGAGGATACTAGAAAAATGAAAATTGTCGATGAATATTTTGGATGTGACGTATTCAGTACATCTGCTATGCAAAGATACTTGCCTCATGCCGTCTACAAACAAATGATGGATGTGATGGAAAAAGGAAAGGAACTTCCTAAAGAAATCGCAGATGTAGTCGCAAACGCCATGAAAGACTGGGCTATGGATAAGGGTGCAACTCACTATACGCACTGGTTCCAACCAATGACAGGTATTACGGCTGAAAAGCATGATGCGTTTATCAATCCAACAGGGCCAACATCTGTTATTTCAGATTTTAGAGGAAAAGAATTAATCAAAGGTGAACCCGATGCCTCAAGTTTTCCAAGTGGAGGATTGCGTGCCACATTCGAAGCCAGAGGATATACCGCATGGGATCCAACTTCTCTAGCTTTTGTCAAAGAAAAGACTTTATATATTCCAACTTTATTCTGCTCTTACGATGGTAGTGCTTTGGATAAGAAAACACCATTATTGAGAAGTAATGATGCCTTAAACAAAGCTGCTGTTCGTTTATTGAACATTATGGGTTACAACATTCATAAAATCAAAACAACGGTAGGTCCAGAACAAGAATATTTCTTAATTGATGAAGATATGTTCAAAGAACGTCTAGACTTATTAGTAACAGGAAGAACATTATTTGGTGCGGCTCCCGTAAAAGGCCAAGAATTAGATGATCACTACTTTGGTAGTTTGTCTGAACGAGTAAAAGCTTATATGGAAGAAGTCGATGAAGAACTTTGGAAATTAGGTGTTTATGCCAAGACCGAACACAAAGAAGTAGCTCCATGTCAGTTTGAATTAGCGCCTGTATTTACATCAACAAATATTGCGAATGATCAAAACCAATTGACTATGGAAGTTCTACAAAAAGTAGCTTCTCATCATGGATTGGTATGTTTACTACATGAAAAACCATTTGATGGTGTCAATGGTAGTGGTAAACACAACAACTGGTCTTTCTGTACAGAAGAAGGAGAAAACATTTTAGAACCTGGTGATTCTCCAAAAGACAATATTCGTTTCTTAACCGTTTTAGCTGCCATCATCAAAGGTGTAGATGAGTACCAGGATTTATTAAGAATCTCTGTTGCCAGTGCCGGAAACGACCATCGTTTAGGCGCAGATGAGGCTCCACCAGCTATTATCTCCATCTATTTAGGTGAAGAACTAACTGCCATTCTTGAAGCCATTGAAGCGGGAAATGAATATGTAGATACAATCGATCGTAAATTGGAACTTGGTGTTTCTACCCTTCCTCCAATCGCAAAAGATTCTACAGACCGTAACCGTACTTCTCCATTCGCATTTACAGGTAATAAATTCGAATTCAGAATGCTTGGATCCAACTTAAACATTTCTTGTCCAAACACTATTTTAAATACAATCGTAGCCGAAGAATTAACACAGTTTGCGGATGAATTGGAATGTGTTAAACAAGAAGATATGACAAAAGCCTTGATTGCGTTGATTCAAAAGACATTAAAGAATCATAAGCGTATCATTTTCTCTGGAAATGGATATTCCGATGAATGGAAAAAGGAAGCACAAAAACGTGGTTTATTAGAGCTTAAGACAACAGCGGATGCACTTCCTCACTATACAGATCCAAAGAATCTACAATTATTTGAAAAACACAATGTATATTCAGCCAGTGAATTGCATGCTCGTGAAAGTATCCTACTCACAAACTACTACCAAGTGGTTCAAATTGAAGCTAAGACAATGGCTTATATGTTACGAAAACAAATCTTACCAGCAATATTTAGTTATGAAGCTAAATTGGCTCAAATCATTCAAGCAAAAAAATCAAGTGGCATTGAGGCTCCATTAGAAGTTAAAATTTTAAAAAACATCAATACACCTCTAGAATTAGTATCCAATCACTTAGATACATTAGAATCTTTGATCAACAAAGAAACCACAACAGAAAAACAAGCGGCTCGTTTTGCAGCCGATGAATTACTTCCATTAATGGAAACAATTCGTCAATTGACGGATGTGATTGAAACCAATGTTTCTAAAGAAGACTGGCCTTTACCAGACTATAACGACATTTTATTTAAATCTATGTTGTAGGGAATCCAAGGATTCCCTCTTTTTTTTACATTTATTTTCTGAAACCACTTGCATATTTCTCTTTCAAGGTTCATAATCACATAAAAAGGAGTTTTATTATGGGTAAATTAATCGTACACGCAAAAATAATGATTGATGGTTTGAGTGATACACCAAAGAAAGATCAATTGATTTCAATTGAAGATGGAAAAATTGTTTCCATTGAAGAATATCATGAAACAAATGAAGAAGTCATTCATGCCAACGTCGTTACCCCTGGCTTTTTTAACTGCCACGTTCACATTATGGAACCTGTCGGCTTTGGGACCGATAAAAAGTTTAGTTTGATGGAGAAAGCATTCTATACGCAAAAACACTGTGAAGACTATCTTCATTCAGGAGTTACTTTTATCCGTGTTTTAGGTACTGCAAACGATTACGATATGCAGATTCGTGATTGTATCGATTCTGGACTCATTCAAGGACCACATATGTTGTGTGCTGGAAGATGCATTTGTATGACAGGCGGTCATGGTTGGCAAGATGGAATCGAAGCCGATGGCAAGGATGAATGTCGAAAAGCAGCTCGTACCCTTCTTAAAGAAGGTGTCGATATAATTAAAATCATGGCTACAGGTGGAGTTATGACTAAAGGGGTTGAGCCAGGAAGTGCTCAATTAACACAAGAAGAAATGGCTGTCATTATTGAAGAAGCACATAAAGCAGGAAGAAAAACAGCTACCCATGCCCAAGGAACACAAGGCATCAAAAATGCTCTATATGCCGGTATTGATTCAATTGAACACGGAATCTTCTTAGATCAAGAATGCTTGGATTTTATGAAAGAACACGGTACTTATTTAGTTCCTACTTTAGTTGCTCCTCAATGTATTGTAGAAAATGGTATTGAAGCAGGTATTGCTGACTACATGGTCAAAAAAGCAATCTATGTAAAGGATGCACACGTCAAAAGTTTTAAAGCGGCCTATGCCCAAGGATTAAAGATTGCCCTAGGTACAGATGGTGGTACCCCATTCAACTACCACAACAACACTGCTTATGAAATGGAATTAATGGAAAAATATGGTGTAGATCGTATGGATATTTTAAAAATTGCGACACACAATTCAGCCGATTGTTTAGGTGTATTAGACAATTATGGAACTTTAGAAGTCGGTAAACATGCTGATCTAGTTTGTCTTGAAGAAAATCCATTGGATGATATTTCAAATGTTCGTAAAATTGATAAGGTCATTAAGGATGGAGTTGTTGTACAATGACAAAACTCTATATTCATGCCCAAACATTAATTGATGGCATAAGTGATGCTCCAAAACAGGATCAATTAATCACAATTGAAGATGACAAAATCATTCAAATTGAAGACTATCATGAAGTGAAGGAAAACGTAATTCATGAAAATGTTGTTACACCGGGATTCTTTAATTGTCACGTCCATATTATGTATCCGGTTGGTTTTGGCGCAAATAAAGAATTTACCTTGATGGAAAAAGCTTTCTATGCCCAAAAACACTGCAAAGAATATCTAGAATCCGGCGTTACTTTTATTCGTGTTGTGGGTACGGAAGAAAACTATGACCTTCAAATTAAAGAAGCTTTTGAAAATCATGTGATTGAAGGACCTCATATGTATTGTGCAGGTAAAGTCATTTGTGTGACAGGCGGTCATGGATGGCAAGAAGGCATTGAAGCCGATGGAAAAGATGCATGTTTAAAAGCCGTTCGTAGTCAGCTAAGAAGTGGCGTAGACTTAATTAAAATAATGGCGACAGGTGGTGTTATGACCGAAGGGGTTGAACCTGGTAATGCTCAGTTTACTGTAGATGAAATGAAGGTCATGATTGAAGAAGCCCATAAAGCAGGAAGAAAAACAGCTACACATGCCCAAGGCTTGCAAGGTATTAAAAACGCCTTATATGCAGGTATTGACTCTATAGAACATGGTTGTTTTTTAGATGATGAATGTCTTGAACGTATGAAAGAACAAAACACATTCTTAGTTCCTACCCTTTGTGCTCCCCAATGCATTATTGATAAGGGTGTAGAAAACGGGGTAGCTAAGTATGCCGTAGACAAGACGTTAAAAGTCAAGGATGCCCATGTTGAAAGTGTTAAGAAAGCTTATGAAAAAGGTATTCAGATTGCCTTAGGTACAGATGCAGGAACGCCATTTAATTACCATTCAAATACAGCTTATGAAATGGAGCTTTTGGCTCGACTTGATATTTCAAACATGGATATCTTAAAGATGGCCACGATCAATTCCGCAAGATGTGTTGGAGTTGAAAAGGACTATGGTTCGATTGAAGTTGGTAAACAGGCTGATTTAGTTTGTTTAAATGAAAATCCATTAGAGAACATTTCAAGCGTAAGAAAAATTAATAGAGTCATTCAATCTGGTAAGATTGTGGTAGACAACAATTAAAACTATAGAAAAAAGGTAGAAATCAAGTTTTAAGATTTCTACCTTTTCATTTTGACGGATAACGCTGCAATGTCATGCCTGTTAAATATGGCATTGGCATTTTATATATAGCATTTTTGAATAATTCTTTTGTTTTCGGATCAAATTGTTCTAATTTTGGAAAAATTGTAATCAAATGTTCAGTCATACGACATGATTCAATACATTCAAGAATGCGTTCCATTTTTAGAAAATCAAATACATCTTCACTCTTTTTTAAATGATCAAATAACGCATGAACATCTGGATCTGTATCATCATACCCATTATAGAAAATAGACAGATAGCTTTCTGGTTTTAAAAACACAGGAGCCATCAATTCATAATCTAGACGCGTATTTGCGATCACATCCATATATGGAATTGAATCATAATACAATATAGCTTCTACATAAGTATTATCTGGCATCAAATAATCAAATGTATAGTATGTCCAGAAATTAAATAATGGATTGGTTTCCAAATTTCTAAGATCCAAGCCATACTTTTGTGCTTGCCTTTGAACAACCATGGGATCAATAGCTCCACAACTGCGAATAAATCCAATTAAACAAAGTAAAGGTTCATCTTGTTTTTCTTTTTGATCAAAATCCACAAATTTTAAAGCTTCTATAACACTTTCCTTCAGCTCGTCTGGAATTTCATCCTCAAATAATAAATATTTTCGATAAAGCGCCACCTTTTCAAATGGCATACCATGAACATCCACTTCTTTATAATTGTTTTCAACGATTCGTTTTAAAAGTTTTAGTTCTTTTACTGTACAAACATCTACAATATTTTCTGGTGTATATTGTTGAATAATTAGCTCGATCATTTGTTTACGAGTAATTTTTTCATAAATCACATCATCCGGAAAACATATACGAAAAAATTGACTGTACACAGATTCTTTTCGATAATGATTGATTTCTTGTATTAATGAGCTCATAACTCTCCTTTTAATTCATATTTTTTGGCAACAACGAATAAATCTTTTGCCCGTAACTATAATCTTCAAATGCCTTTGAAACGAGTTCTTGACTAAGCTGCATATCGGCCGTTGAAATAAAACCATCATAGATGATCATCCCGTTAAATGGCATAATAGCAGTTTGAATCAACATAGGTGTTTTTTCGGCCGGAATAAATTTATCTAAGTTTTCATTTAGACCCTTGACCATATAGTTGATGCCTTCATCATTTAATACTGTATAGTTCTTTTCATAGACAGCCAATAAAAAGTTTTTGCGCATGCCATATTTAAAATCTTTTATAATATTCAAATTACGATATGTTAGATTCAAAGGATTCTTTTGAACATAGCCATCAATAAAACGATCTTTTGCTTTCCAGAACACCTCGATTAGATTGACCAATTCATCGGGTTCAATATAATTATTGGGATCAATTTTCTTATTTGGGATAATTTGTTCCAAAGCATTCACATAATCTAAGACGCTAAAATATAACTTATAGAATAGGCGTGTATCTTTTTGATCTAAATAAGCATACGTTTGTTTCTCATTTAGAGCACGAAGCTTATCATTAAAAGATACATGTTCATGTGCTTGGTTGTAGCCTTTCATACTTAGTCCATAATAATTTGGTAATGAAATTTGTACAACAGCTTTGCGATAGCGCTTTGTCAAAGAATCTGAGAATCCATTAAAGAATGGAATTAAATCGATCTTTTCTTCATTCACAGTACCACGAAGCAAATTATTGAACAATTCATCTTTAAACTTTGTGATGTCCTGCACTTCTTTTTTAACAGCTGTAAAGAATTTTTTAATATCTGGATTTGTCGCATCAAAACCATGATAAAAAATAGAAATGTAGCTGTCTCGATCTAAGAATTTTGGTTCGAATCTTTCGCGTTCAACACGACAATTGCGAATGTTATACAATAGATCTTTATAATCCCAATATACATATTCATTGGCTAAACTATGATCAATTAATTCATAGTCTTCTTTTAAATACGCCCAGAAATTGAAGAGTTCACTTTCAATAATAGTTTTATAATCATAGGCACATGCACTACATACAGCTTGAATCAAAGATGGTTCAATGATGCCAAAGGCACGTATAATTCCAAGAATGACTAAGCTTGGTTCATCTTTTTCTGCCTTATGATCTAAATCAATATCTTTAACCGCTAATTTGACATTCTTTTTGAATTCTTCAGGTAATTCTTTATCAAAATATAAAAACTTAGAGCTTAATGCATGTTTTTCAAAACGATAACGATCGTCTTCTAAGTCTTGGTTACGTAATAATCTTCTTAATGCCTTTAATTCCCATGTTGTGCAAATAGAAACTAAATACTCAGGGGTATAGGTTTCAATCATGCGTTCTAACATTTCTTTTCTTGTCATGGAATCATAGTCCCAATAATCGTTTTGACATGTTCTTTTATAACAATCAAAAACCTTTTCTTTACTATAACGATTTGCGTGTTCCAATAAGCGCACCAAAAAAACTCCTCCTTTATATATCTTCAAAGGGATTCATCGCACCCTTTTTTCAATCCAATGAGAAGCCAAAGCGAATGCTTCGGCAATATGTTTATTTCTCCTTAAGATTGTTATAAT
>NZ_DBMEXE010000069.1:0-7320 GCF_056804935.1 Holdemanella sp.
AAAAACGCCCCAAAATACTTTGGAGCGAATTTTAAGCTGCCTAGCACATTACCCTATGTAATCTTATAGCGTATCTAGACCCTAACTATTTTTATATAGTCGTTATATTCATCATCATTAATAGGAGTGAATTTCTTCACTCTTTTAGATAAAAGTTACAAAAAAACTACAAAAAATTTTCAAAGCATATTAAAAACGGATAGTAAATTATCCGCTTTTTTTCATCTATTTCGACTGTTTTTATTTCCCTCTAAATCCATAGTTTTTCTAACCATTGTCTTATCTTCAGGACTTAGCTTATTCATTATCGCATCATAAAATGTTATACTCTGTCCATTTTTTAAGTAAATCTGATTTCTCATTGTTTCTTTCACAAATCGAGTCAGTGCAATATTTCTAGTTTCAGACTTATTCAGCTTCTTACTCATTGTCAACATACTATGGTTATGATCATTCACTTTAGTCTGTAAAACTGAATTCTGTTCTTTAACATCATCTAGTCTAATCTTCAATAACTTATTGTCATTCTTATACTGAACCAATTCATTCTTTGTACTATCCAGCTTGTTATTTAGTGTTTTGTTTTCATCTGTTAAACTATCTATTCTAGCGCTCAACAATTTGATACGTTTCAACAACGCCCCAATCATTGACTTCAATTCCTGAATAAACGTTTTAAGCTGATCAAACACATGATATTCAACGACGATCTTATTCTTATTCAATCTTGATTTTGGTGAATTCTCCATTTCCACCAATTGTGAAGATACATTTTCCAATCGTTCGTACGCATACACAATATTCTTTTCATCCACAGTGTCTTGTTTCAAAAATTCCTTTGCGATATTCATATTGTGCTGCATTTCAAATGTCTTATCCTTTGTATCCTGCCACTGACTTAACGGCATATTTATCGACGCATCTTTTTTCGGTTCCTTAATACTTGTAGCACCATACATCAAATATAAATCGTTCTCATTCATAATGGTTTCCATAATTTTATACATCTTATTTCGCATCGCATTAAATAAAATCGGAACTTTATCTCTTTCATTGATTATAGACTGTTCCGGTTTATACCCCATGCGTACTAATGTTTCATCTAACCCTGTGCCACAGCGCAATCCTCCGCCATGCTTCTGAATATATTCCATATCTTCTGCACGTTCGTAAATTGGTTTAAAATCAAGGTGCATATGATAGAATCCAGATTCATCCAAATGTACAGTGGCACCTAATATATGGAAATACGGAAAATCCTTTTTAAATCTAACAAGGAATTCATTAAAAATGCGAAGTGCTTGTTCTTTCGTTATTTTGCCATTTTCACGATCACTCTTATCCCCCAATCCTATAATTAATGATCTAAACATTTTAATCTGTTCCATTTTATTCGTTTTTGGATTCCGCATCTGATCATGCAGATGCTGCGTATAATAATCATTGCCAATCAATGGATAATCCCGATTACGTGGCTTTGTCTTAATTTGGCCACTATTATATCGATCCCACGCGGCAGCCTTGCGTTTCAGAGTATAATCATTACGTTCTTTAATATACGGTTTCATCAATTCATTAATTTGTTCCTTATAGCTTTTTTCATAAGGCACAAGCTCAATCACTGTATCTTTGCCCGTATCATGCGTATGCTCCAGTTTCGAGCGATACTCCAAGCCATGATTATGTTCTTCACATCCTTCGCCAGCCGTAATCGTAACCGACACTTCATTCATGCAAATCACCCGATTTTAATATTTTATACAATGTTGTACGACAAACATTATATTTTTTACACATCTGTTCAAAAGTCATTTCCTTCTTTTCTGCTCTAAGAACATCCACACCAGGAAGTTTTTTCTTAGGTCTTCCAGAAGTCGATGCTTTTTCTTCAATAATCACTTCCAAATTGCCATTGTATGTATTTCGATAAGTCCCATTGAAATGTTTAAAAAGTATTTTTACACATTCCTTTTGATGTTCAATATTCGTATCATTTAAATATAATTTAAATCGATTCATTTACGTATCCCCCTTATTATTGTTCATTAATTATTTCCACACATTCTTTTGAGCAAGCCTTGCTTGCCATAATTACCAGCTTGATGGTAATGCCCTTCCCTATTGAACCCCACTACCGCACTAAAGGCGGTAATGAAGTTCAATGACGGGCAACTGCGTTGAGCTTTTAGCGACATCATTCGAATTGAGAATCAATGATGTCGATCAGATCCTGCTCGGAATTATTGAAGAACTTAACGTAAGTCTTCAAACATTCCGTTTGTGTATGACCCAAGCGTTTTGCGACCAATGATACAGGTGCATTCGCATTACATAGAAGTGATGCATTGCTTCGTCTAAACCCATGAATCTTGATCATGCGAATTCCTGATCTTTCGCAGGCGATTGCCATACGCTTCTTCACAACTTTCGCAAGAACGGGTCTGTCCACTCCAAACAGAAATGTATCTTTTGTGATGCAGTACAAGTCTTTGTACCAATCCAAATATTCCTGCATGATGCATTTCATTCGTTTGGGCATCGTTATCGTTCGAATACTGTTCCTTGTCTTTGGCGGAGTAACCAGATACGATCTTCCCTGCACATACCTAGCTACTGTCTTATTGAATCGAATCGTCCCCTTATCCATATCAATATCGTTCATTGTTAGTGCAACACATTCGCCAAATCGACATCCCATAAAATACAAAAGATTCACAATAACATAACAGACGTATTCTCCGTTTTCTTTGTTTCTTGGAAAACATTGAATGAACTGCTCAAATTCATCCGGAGTATAGAAATCGTCTTCATCAATGATCTTGTCCGGTCTTTTGTATTTGGGAATTCTTTTGACTGGATTAAACTGTACATATCCCATTTCAAGTCCATAGTTAAATATCTTATTCAAATATGTCAGCATCTTATTTACATATTCTTCACTCAAACCTTTTTTAAATGCAGCATCCGTAATCTGTTTGATCTGTCCAGATGTTAGAGATTGAATCTTTTCATCATACAAAGATTCAAAGTATTTTGAAATATATGTATTGCTCTGTTTTGTGCTTGATTTTAATTGATTTGCCTTAGCCAGATCATATACGTCAATAAACTCTTTCAATGTATAAGAATGATTTTCAATCGTGTGATTTTCTATATTAAAAGACTCCTTATACTTCAATTCGTATTCCCTTGCTTCGTTGATTGAATTAAATGATTTTCTAAAAAAGTAATAATGATACTTTCCTGTTGAAGTGGGTACAGATCCACGAATTTCATACTTCTTGTTTCCTAAACGTTTCACAGACATTGTCTACACCTCCACATGCCCGTCTCTTCGAAGCATGTCAAAGATTTTGATAAAGAACTGATTAGGAGCATATGCAGAATACTGTTTCTGAAGCTGATGCATTTCAATATGTGAATCCAGTCTATTGATATATTCATCCGCATATTCTTCCGATTCAATAAGCAATCGATCATACAGTTCATCATTTAGAATAACATTTCCATAAAGTCCAAAATGCTTCACTTCTAAAGAGAGTGTATTATCTTCTATATTATCTTCTATATTATTAGGACAACTGAGTTGGCTACCCTGGCTAACTGAGTTTGCCACCCCACCTAACTCTGTTGACTGGTAGCTAACTAAGTTTGCCACCTCTTTTGCGACATAAATACAATTTTTAACACCATGATTTACAAAGTCTTTCTTCTCTAACAAATTCTTTTGTATTAAACTTTTTAAAACTTTATCCACACCAGCTTTAGTTGAATTTGTAAAATCTGCCAAATAACTACAACTGCCTGTAAATGCACCACAATGATCACGCGAAAATCCATAGATAATCGCATAAATACTCAATTCCAATCCTTTTAACCCCAATTCATTTATCATCCAATATTGAATAGAATAATAGGAATTAGGTTTAATCTTCTTATTATTTTCCATAAAAAAACTCCTTTTACCTCATTACGAAATAGACTTTCTGAACAAGCATTCAAAAAGCCTCCAAAAAAAGATAAAAAGGAGGCCACATTTTGTATAATGTGCTATAATATACGTGCTTAGGGGTATATTACATGCCTCCGGTTTAATTTGGTGCCAGCCAAATTAAGCCTTTTTTTCTACCTTAAAATCAAAAAAATCCTTCACGACAACAACCGGAACTTTTCCTTTTAAAAGTCGCCGTTCATCCAGCTCATACTCATCCTTCATAACCTGAATGAATTGGTATGCCTTGGATTTGCTGATGTTCGCATAGGCTGCCACATCCGTGGGTCCCCAATATAACTTTTCCATTTTGAATTTCCCCTTTCTAGAAAGTTATTTATAAATACGACTTATAACTTTCATATTTATCATACCATTTAATCCGGAAATTGCAACTGCATAATGCGTATATTTCCGGATATCTTTTTTTATGTACTTTAGCATGTTAATATATCTATAGATTTGGAGGGGTCCTATGTCTGTAAAATCCTATATAGATTCTTTATGTTCAGAAAAAAATTTAAACATGAAACAACTTGCTGAACAGGTAGGAATCAACTATAAAACATTGAATACTCTAGTAAATGAAGATGGTAGACTTATGAATCCTAAACAGTTGGCTTTGTTTTCAAAATACACAGGCAAATCAAAACAGGAAGTATTCTATGACAATTTAAAAGATGATGATTTATCAGACGCATGTACAAAAACTGCCCTTCTATATATCGGTAAGAAAACATGTGAAGGATGGATTGCCAATATAGATATTCGTCTTGATACAAAGATATCAAATACTCGTACTGCCAACTATGCTGGTATACTGCATAAAAAAAGATCCGGTAACGGATTAACTGTAGTGGAAGATTGGGATCAGCTAAAAGTTGACTTTTGGGAGTTCTACTACAAAGGTAAGTTAAAGGATGAAGAAGAATACGGCAGAGACACAATTGCCCGTACATTTGCGAATGAAAGAAAGTACATATCCAGTGTATTATTCTTTGGTCTTCAAAGACTATGTACGACTAACCTAAATCCAGTCAACTATCATATCGTATTCAACCGAGATACTGAATATTATCTAGTAAAAGACTATTTTCCAAAGAAGATGAACATGGGCTTTGAGTGTATCTATGTTGATGAAAACGAGAGATAAATAGTCAAAGAGTATCACCATAAACAAGTGATACTCTTTTATGATCCATCATGGATTTACATTGTTATATTAATCAATTTTTTCATTTCTAATCACTTTGAATATCCGTTGCACACTCATCCTTCTTTACAGATTCTTTTAGAATCAAATAAACCTCTGTAAACGCAGCTACATCATATGGCTGCACAAACAATGCTCCAATTCCAAAGCAAAGAAAGCCTAGAAAATACCATCCTAGAAAAGATAAATCTAAGACAAATAAATCCATCTTTTGTCCAGTCGTCATTTGTTTGGATAACGAGAAAGCTTCATCTGTAGTAATATTAGGATTTTCTGCCAATAAACATGGAATCATAGAATATTCATACGCCTTTATAATTCCAGGAACTACAAGTAATAAAAGCCAAAGCATTATTTTTAATTCCATGATAAGCATGATTTTTACCACATTTAAATAATTCCCTTTAAAGCCTTGAAATATTTCATTTAACGCTGGATTTCCATAATGATTTTTAATGAAATAATATTGTTCTCCGACTCTAATGGCAAAGCCAATAAAGATAGAAAATAATAATCCTACAATAGATTCCATTGATAAAAATGAAAGGATTGAAGAAAACATACTTGGCAATACAACATCAGGTACTAAACCTTGTACTTCTTGAATAACAGTCACATAATAAGTACTCAATATTCCTGCAATCAGCGTAACCAGAAACATTTTCCAATAGTTTCGTTTCATGATTTGTTTAGCTTGTTCTTTAACTTGTTGCCTGTTCCACATATTATTTCACCTTACTTTCTTTATACGTCATTACACTTCTTCCATATATTTTGCCTTAAACGCAATACAACTTCTCTCTTTTCCAAACAATCCTTTGGATTCCACACGCCCAAGCCCATATGCCCAGAATGTAACAGTTTGACCTTCTTTAAAATCAAATTCTTTATTGTAATCAAGTACACAAACATATGACTTATCATCAAAAATATTTATCATATATCCTCTAAAATCTTTATCATCCACTCGAACAATGATTTTTCCTGTATATGTCAATTTCTTTCCATACCACTTAGAATGTGTAACCTCTAAATCCGATTGATCCGGTGATTGTGACTCTGCTTTAAAGGATGCTTCATCCACTTCACTGCATTCAACCAGAATCGAACTTTCTAATCCCTGGTATTCAACTGTAACTTCTGAAGTCTTTCCAGCTTCTAATGTGACAGGTTCTTTAACAGTCCATCCTTGTGTAATGAATTCTTTTGTACCATCCTCATAATAGGCCCATACACCAATCTTCGACTTATTATCTATAGTTTCATTTGCTTCTGCAAGACCAGTATATAAGGCTGTCATATTCTCTAGCTTTTCCTGACTAACCTCTACTTTTTCATTATTTGGTGTTATATTCGAACATCCACAAACCAAGAATACACTTAGCAATGCCGCTGCACACTTCTTCATAGGTCCACCTCCTTTTTTATATGAATATTTTTGTTATTCAACATCTTTAATTTGCTTGATTGTTTTAGCATCTATGCTATAAATTACATCTGCAAAGTCTTTGTGTTCATTCGAATGACTTGTATATATTAAATAATGATTCTCTTTTTTGATAAAATCATTTAGGTAATTTTGCATAATTTGTTTAGCTTGTTTATCTAAAGCATCAAAAGGCTCATCTAATATTAGAATATTTGGACTTTCCATTATTGCTTGAATAATCCTAAGCTTTTGCTTCATACCTAAAGAATAATACTTATATTTTTTATTAATATCTTCCTCTAATCCGAATAATTCACAAAATTGATAAATTTCATTTTTTGTCACTATCTTTTTTATTTTAGCGATTTCCAATAAATTATCCATTCCAGATAAATTGTTAAAAAAATCTGGTGAATTTATA
This sequence comes from Holdemanella sp., assembly GCF_056804935.1. Lineage (NCBI taxonomy): Bacteria > Bacillati > Bacillota > Erysipelotrichia > Erysipelotrichales > Erysipelotrichaceae > Holdemanella > Holdemanella sp. The sequence goes on from NZ_DBMEXE010000069.1 coordinate 7,055, forward strand.
CAGATCCCTGCATTTTGTATAAAGTCATAGTCCTGTCCAATAATATAATCATCTACCGTAACTATACCCGTATCTGGTTTACTAAATCCGCATATAAGCTTTAATAAAACGCTTTTCCCTGATCCGTTCACTCCTTCAATGAAGTTCCACTTATTGGGCATAAAAGTAATATTTACATCTTCAAAAATTGTTATGCCTTTATAAGATTTTGAAACACCTTTTAAACTAATCATAAATAATCCTCACTTTGATTTATGTAAAATTTT
>NZ_DBMEXE010000070.1:0-7189 GCF_056804935.1 Holdemanella sp.
CCACTTTATCGGTACTAACGACGCTAGATTGCTTCAGGCTTTCGCTTTAGGGCTCTAAGTCTTTCCTTCCTACGCTTAACACTGTACCTCACGATACAATGTCCAAGGACTAGATACTGGCCTCTTTGCTCCAAGAGTTACCAGGTCAGGAGTTTCACCTAACTAAATCAACTGCACCGAACTGGCGCACCATATAATAAACCCCAAGAAAAAGAGAGTAGATCAACTACTCTGCTAATTTCTTTTCAATATCTTCGATTTCTTGTTCAAGTTGTTTGATAAAATCTTCTTTATCTTCTACTTGATCCTGTAAGTCAGCTACTGTAGCTTCACTTACCAAACCAGTCATATCATCCTGAAGACGTTTGATTTGACGTTTTTGGTTTGCGATTTGTTCTTCTTTACGCGAAATAATTTCTGACATGTGTTCACGCCAGTTAGCACGACGCTTTTCACTAGCCGATTTTAAACCCGCAAAGTATTCATCCATAACTCCTCTGAACTCATTCCAGATTTCATCTTCTTTATCTTTTCCACAGAAACCAATTGATTTCCATTTGTTAGACAATTCTTTCATCATTGCCGTTTGTTCACGAGTATATTCCTGTAAACCAGCAATTGATTTAGCTTCCTTTACTAAAGCTTGTTTTTCTGCATATTTTTCATCATGTTCAACATGCAATTTTTCATAGAATTCATTACGTTTCGCATAGAATTTTTGGCGAGCCTCATTAAACGCATTCCATAAATCATCATCAAATTCACGACCTGCATTTCCAGCTGCTTTCCATGCATCCATCAATTCTTTATATTTAGCACTTGTTTTTTGCCATTCTTCAGAATCCTGTAAAGACTTAGCTTTTTCAATTAAATCTTCTTTTACCTTTTTCGCATTTTCAAACTGAACCGCTCTATTTTCCCAGTTTGCATGTTTACGATCATAGAACTTCTGACGAGCTGCATTGAAACGTTCCCACAATTCATCATCCGTTTTCTTTCCGGCATTTCCAGAAGCTTTCCATTCATCCATTAAAGAAGTCATTTTTTCAGTAGCCTTCTTAAAATCATCTGATAAAGAAGTTTTTTCAGCTTCCTTAATCAAAGCTTCCTTAGCCTCTACAACCTTTTGAGCCAATGCCTTTTGTTTCTCATAAACCTTTTCAACATTTGCCTCAAATTCTTCTCTTAACTTTTCTTCTGCCAAAGACTCCCCAAATCCAGTCTTTCTCCATTTTTTCTTTAAATCATTCACAAAGCGAACAGCTTCGTTGAAATCTTCAATTTCGTCAACTTTTTTTGATTCTTCGACAAGAGCCTGTTTTTGGTCAATACCGGCTTCCATATCTTCAAATTCTTCGTAAAATTCTTTTTCCATACATCTACTCAGCTTTCTAATCATCCGATTACTTATGATTATAACATATAATAAAAAAAGTATAAAAAAAAACTGCATCTGCAGTTTATATTTTACAAATGGTGGAGCGTATCGGGATCGAACCGATGACCCCCTGCGTGCAAGGCAGGTGCTCTCCCAGCTGAGCTAACACCCCATTATAGTAAGCGTCTAAAGAAATCATGGTGGGCCTGAATGGACTTGAACCAACGACCTCACCCTTATCAGGGGTGCGCTCTAACCACCTGAGCTACAGGCCCATATCCCCAAGACGCTCATATATAATACCATAAATATTTATCTTTGCAAGTACTTTTTTACTTTTTTTCTAAAAATTTTCTCTTTTCCTGATAATACACACGCATAATTGTGGAAACCAATAGGATTCCCAAAGCCAAAACACCCGCAATACTCAACGTTTGAAGCCCCATATTTAGTGTGTTTTGAGCATCCCCACGAATGGCCGCAAGCATCGTACGATACATACCGCCTCCAGGAACTAATGGAATCAATGCACAAACTAAAAATGTTGTGACTGGCGTCTTACATTGTCGTGCCAATATTTCTGAGGCTAAGGCTAAACCTAAAGCCCCATAGAAATTGGATAATATTTCAGAACAATCTAAATACAGTCCCACCTTGTAACAGACACCTCCAATGGCACCTACAACTCCGGCAAACCATAAATTTCTTCCTTTAATATTAAATAGGAAACCAAACCCTAAACTAGCAAGGAATGAAGAGATTCCTGCTTTTAAAATCACATATATCATAATTCATTCCCCTATATCCAAAAATACATCACAAAACCAGCCCCTACCGCAATGGCAATAGCACACAAAAAGGCATCTACCGCTCTTGCGACACCAGAAACATAATCTCCTGCAATCGTATCACGAATCGCATTGGTAATCGCAAGCCCAGGCACTAGAAGCATAAAGCTAGAAATAACCATAATATCCACATTCGTCTGCGGTAACACTTGATGGATCAATTGCGCACTTAGTGCTGCAGATCCTGCCGATATCGCATTATTCAAGAAAGAATTTAGTTTGTGTTTTGACAAGAAACAGCTGATACAACGAATCAAAATTCCAATAAAAAAGGACATCACAATTTCTAATAAAGTCCCATTAAAGAACATTCCAAATCCAGCAGCGCCAACCGCACCAAAAAGCATTGTCTCTTTAAATGTATAGCGAGACATCCCCTTAATTCGATCCAATTCATTAGCTAACTCATCCACTGATATTGGATTTGAACAAATTCTTCTAGAAAGCGTATTAATTTGATCAATACGATTCAAATCTACCTCTCCCGTGTGTACCCTGCAAATACGCGTCATTGTCTGATTGTCATACGTCAAAGAAAACATGATACCCGTTAAAGTCACATAGCTATCCGCATATTCAATGCCTTCAAAGCAACGACACATTCTGACCATTGTTTCTTCGACACGATTGACTTCCGCACCACTCTCCACTAACATCTTTCCGGCTTCAATAATTGTATTTAATAACTTCTCAATATTCATACACAGATTATAACAAAATCCACGAAAAAAATAAGCAGAAAAACTGCTTATTAATCAGGAATCTCAAAAGTAATTTTGTCCAATTCTTGAGACACATTTAAAGCGTGGTCATTAATACGCTCAAAATCTGTAAAAATACGCGACAACATCATGCTGACTTCGCTTGAACATTTCTTTTGTTTTAAAGCTTGAATCTGTGCTTCACGCCAACTAGATACAAGTGAATCAATCACATCATCTTTACGTTCTGCCTCTTCTACATCATCCAAATCATTCTTCATATCCACACATAACTTCTTCATGTGCTCTACAATTTCAATTTCCGAAATTGTCATATCTCCTTGAAGACGCTTTGTCGCCTGATGATTCATATTCACTGCATAATCACTAATACGCTCAATATCCACTAACATCAAATAGTAACTAGACAATGCTTGAGAAATATTCACATTCAAGTTTGGTGTAGCCAAAGCCGTACTAATATATTCACTAATGACTTTATCCAAGTAATTGACTGTATCTTCTCTTTTGTAGATCTGTTCATCCGTCTTATCACTAAACTGCAACAGCTGACCAAAAGCCTGATTTACATTCTCATACGCAAGCTCTAACATGTGCATTGTTTCATCATTGATTTGTTTCACTGAAATAGCTGCACCACCAATCATCTTCTTAGATTTAGGAAGCGGTTGTAAATACATCAAGCAATCATCTTCTGTTTCTTTATTTTCAACCGGTAAAATGTGTTGTGCAAACGCAGCCAAGTATGTTCCAAATGGAAGCAACAAGATTGTTGTACAAACATTAAATATAGTATGCATATTCGCAATCTGTGCAGTCGCATTGTATGGCGTTAAATGAATAACCCAAGATACCAATGGTGTAAACATACATACAATTGTAAAGATCGTTGTACCAATGATATTAAAGCTCAAGTGAATGGCGGTAGCCTGCTTAGCCTCACGACTTGTTCCAATTGAGGCAAGAACAGCCGTAATACAAGTACCAATATTCTGTCCAAACAATACATATACAGCTCCATCCAAACCAATAACACCACTGGCAGCCAATGCCTGTAAAATACCTACTGAAGCTGAACTCGATTGAATCAAAGCCGTAAATCCTGCACCCACCAAAATACCTACTAATGGATTTGAGAAATGTGTAACTAATTCAACAAATTCTTTTGATTCTCTTAATGGCATCATAGCTGTACTCATCATATTCATACCAATAAAAAGAATACCCAAACCCGCAATGATCTGTCCAATATCGGTTGCCTTGGCACTCTTTGTGAACATAATCAATGCCACACCCATAAAGGCAACTAATGGAGCAATGGCACTTACATCCAACGCAATCAACTGACCCGTAATGGTTGTACCAACGTTAGCCCCCATAATAATCCATACAGCTTGTTGTAAAGTCATCATCTGTGCGTTGACAAATCCAACAACCATAACTGTTGTTGCACTCGAACTTTGAATAACCGCCGTAACAAGTGCACCTACAATGACGCCTAAAAATCGATTTGAAGTTAATTTCTCTAAAATTTGTTTTAAACGATCTCCAGCCGCAGCTTCAAGACCATTTCCCATCATCTGCATTCCATATAGGAATAAAGCTAATCCACCCAATAAAGACAATATATTTGTTGTTGTCATATTTTCCACCTTTTCATATTTTCGTACTTAATATAAATTTAAACGCAAATTCATACTATCTTTACAATGTTAAATCTATGTAAAATTTATTTAACATTTAGTATAATGAACCCAACAAAAGGAGAATTTTATGCCAACAATCATTGAAAACAGAAGAAATTTACACCAAATTCCAGAAATTGAACTTACCACACAAAAGACAGCACAATATATTGAAAACGTATTAGACTTATATGACTGCACCATTGATCATCCCATCCAAAATAGTGTAACCGCCTATTTTGATAACCAAAAAGAAAAGACAATCGTATTCCGTTCCGATATGGATGCACTTCCTATGGAAGAAAATACAGACCTAGAATTCAAAAGCACAAATGGATGTATGCACGCCTGTGGGCACGACGGCCATATGGCTATGGTTCTAGAATTAGCGAAATATGCCAAAGAAAGCGACTATAACGTATTATTGTTATTTCAGCCAGGCGAAGAAAAACCAGGTGGCGCCAAACCTATCATTGAATCTAAATTCTTCGATAAATTTAATATTGCCGCCATCTACGGAACACACATCTATCCAGAACTTGAAAAAGGCAAAGTTTATACACGCCCTAATGAAATGATGGCAGGCGGATGTGAGTTTGAACTTTTAGTAAAAGGAAAAGCCAGTCATGCAGCTCAACCTCAAAATGGAATCAATGCACTAACAGCTTGTGTAGAAATTCTACAAAAGTCTTTGGAACAAGAGGAAAAAGCTTTTGACAACAATACATTCCACCTATTACACTTTGGCACTTTCCATTCTGGCCAAGCCTTCAATATCATTGCCGACCAAGCTCACGTAAGAGGATCCATTCGCTATTATGATCCAAAAGTATTTGATCAAATTGTTGATATCATTGAACAAAACATGAATAACGCAACAAAAAAATACAAAGTACAAGTCAACTTCAAAGTGAATCACCACTATCCACCCGTATTCAATAACGAAGAATTATTCTATGCACTATACAAAAACAATCTAGTCAACAAACTAGAAAGCCCTGTACTTATCAGTGAAGACTTCGGTTACTATAGAAACGTAGCCCCATCTATCTTCTTCTTTTTAGGCACGGGAGATACTATCCCATTACACTCAAATAAGTTCACTTTTGATGAAGACATCCTATACAAAGGTGTAGAACTATATAGAAAACTATTAACGACAAAGATCCCATTCTAGCAAGCACTAGGATGGGTTTTTAGGTATAATGATAACGTGGATGTGTGAAAGGAGGAATACTATGTTGATAACAGAATTAAATAAATATGGTGAAAATAACAATATCGAAGTAAAAAAGGAAGTTCCTGCTGAACATAAGAAATATTTAAAATCTGTCGTAGCTTTCGCGAATGGTTTTGGTGGAAAAATTATTTTTGGCATTGAAGAAAAGTAAGATTCATTTGAAGTGTGTGGACTATCAGGGGATATTTTTAAAATCAAAGATTCCATCACAAATTCTATATTTTCAAGTATTGAACCCCATATTATCCCTAGCATCGATTTAGATACAATCGAAGATAAAACCATTTTAATTGTGAATGTGCCATCTGGATGGGATCGTCCATTTTACTTAAAATCTGAAGGCGAATTTGATGGTGTTTATGTACGCGTTAGTGGAACAACCAGAAAAGCCGATCGTAATATGATCAAAGAATTGATGTTTGAAGGTAGCAATCGCTATTTTGATAAGATGATTTGTCCCGAATTAGAAATCAATGAAAACAGTATCCAAAACTTATGTGATACCCTTTATCATAAAGCATTAGAAAACTCTAAATCGCAATTTGAAAAAGATGCGGTTACACCCATTACAAAACAAGATTTATTGTCGTGGGGAATACTTACACAATCAAACAATCATATTGTACCTACTAATGCCTATGCCTTATTAACAGGACATCCCGCATTGCCAAACCGTATTCAATGCGCCCTTTTTAAAGGAACAGATACAACAGAAGTCATTGATATGAAAGAACACTCAGGACCTATTTATGAACAAATTGACTTTGCGTATAAATTTGTATTACGAAACATACGTTTAAATGCATCATTTGAATCTCTAGAAAGAAAAGAAACATACGAAATTCCCGTATATGCCATACGAGAACTCATTGTGAATTCCATTGCGCACAGATCCTATATAGATAGAAACAGCATTAAAGTTGCGATATTTGATGACCGCTTAGAAGTAACTTCTCCAGGAAAACTAGTTATGGGACAAACAATAGAGAAAATGAAACAAGGAAATTCTAATATTAGAAATGAAGCAACAGCGTATGCATTGCGCTATCTAAAATACATTGAAAACTGGGGTCGCGGTATTCCTAGAATCATTAAATCAATCGAAGAATCTGGTTTAAAACCTCCTGTATTTATTGGTGGAGAAACCGAATTAAAAGTCATCATATATAGAAACAATGTATTTTATGAACCGAACAAAAAAATCGGGTTCAAAATAAAGACTATATAAAAATAGTTAGGGTCTAGATACGCTATAAGATTACATAGGGTAATGTGCTAGGCAGCTTAAAATTCGCTCCAAAGTATTTTGGGGCGTT
>NZ_DBMEXE010000071.1:0-6972 GCF_056804935.1 Holdemanella sp.
TGTAGTAGCAATACTACAATTTTCGTCGTGCCTTCAAATAAAAATACCATCCAGAAAATAGTATCTGGATGGTTCGTCATCTCTTAACTTAATGACATTGACCGAAGTCCTTTTGAGATTATTGTGGTTTTGCGTCGAAATGTTCATCACGAACGACAACGTCGTGAGCTCCACCTTCGACAATACTTGTACTTGATACTAATGTAACCTTCGCATCTTTTTGAAGTTCAGGTATTGTTAAGCATCCACAGTTACACATTGTATGACGAATCTTAGATAAAGATAGACCTACATTGTCTCTTAAGCTACCTGCATAAGGAACATACGAATCAACACCTTCTACGAAAGACATTTTCTTGTCTCCACCAACATCATATCTTTGCCAGTTACGAGCACGAGCACTACCTTCACCCCAGTACTCCTTCATGTAATTTCCATTTACACTTACAATCTTATTTGGAGCTTCTTTGAAACGAGCAAAGTAACGACCCAACATAACGAAGTCAGCACCAAATGCCAATGCTAATGTGATATGGTAATCATGTACAATACCACCATCTGAACAAATTGGAACATAGATTCCAGTTTCTTCAAAGTATTCATCACGAGCTTTCGCAACATCAATTGTAGCTGTAGCTTGTCCACGACCAATACCTTTTTGTTCACGAGTGATACAGATAGAACCTCCACCGATTCCAATCTTAATAAAGTCAGCTCCTGCATCCGCTAAGAAACGGAAACCATCTCCATCTACAACGTTACCAGCTCCGACTTTTACGCTGTCACCATAGTGTTCACGGATCCATTTAATTGTTTCAGCTTGCCATGCAGAATATCCTTCACTTGAATCAATACATAAAACATCTACACCAGCTTCTACTAAAGCAGGTACACGAGTCGCATAGTCACGTGTATTGATACCAGCACCTACAATGTAGCGCTTTTTATCATCCAATAATTCATTTGGATTATCTTTGTGTGATTCATAATCTTTTCTGAACACGAATGCCTTTAAGTGTTGTTCTTTATCAACGATAGGCAACTGATTTAATTTGTGTTCCCAGATTAAATCGTTTGCCTCAGACAATGTAATATCTTCATCTCCGACGATCAATTTTTCAAATGGTGTCATAAATTCCTTAACCAAGATCGAATGATCCATACGACTTTCGCGATAATCACGACTTGTTACGATACCTACTAATTTACCATCTGCTTGACCATTGTCAGTAACAGCCATTGTTGAGTGTCCTGTCTTAGTACGAAGAGCAATTACATCCTCTAATGTTGCTTCAGGGCTAATATTTGAATCGCTGCCAACAAATCCAGCCTTAGTCGATTTTACTTTACGAACCATAGCGGCTTGAGACTCAATTGTTTGACTACCGTAAATAAAACTTACTCCACCCTCACGTGCAAGTGCACAAGCCATTTCTTCACCGCTAACAGCCTGCATTACAGCACTTACCATTGGAATATTTAAAGATAGTGCAGGTTCTTCACCTTTTTTGAATTTTACTAAAGGCGTTTTCAAACTCACCTTATCCGGTGTACAATCCGGACCTGTGTAACCAGGAATCAATAAATACTCACTGAACGTTCTAGATGGTTCTTCAAAAAATTTTGCCATTGTTTATCTCCTTCTCAATTTAACCTATATTATATGTTTTGAGTTCTACGCCGTCAAGCCAAATTGACAAACGACGACACTAAATGATGCAATATGAATATCCTGCGTTTCTAGCGCATTGCTATTTCCATCATCAAACAAGACTCTAGCTTCTTGTTCCAAATGATAATCATAAGGAATGTTAGTTGGATTAAAGAAAGCCACACAATGATCATCCCCTTTTTGACAAGAATAGACTAAGACTTGATCATAGATCGAATCAAATTGAACACCTTTTTCGATGTCTTCAACCGTGCTCAATCTAAAACAAGGATGTTCTTTACGAAGCTGAATCAATTCCTTTGTACGCTCTACAATTTCAATATGATGATCCCTTCTTTGATAATCAACACGATTGTAGTTATCCGAACGATTGTATGTATTCCCTAAACCTTGTTTAGTGCGACCAAACTCTTGACCACAATGAATAAATGGAACCCCTTGTGCAAGTAATACCATCGCATTGGCCATGATCTGTCGTTTTTCTCTTAAATCACGACTCTCCCCATGACAACATACTCTGTTTTTATCCCATAACGTATGATTATCATGACACTCTACATAGTTAATGACTTTCGCTGGACTATCAAACACATGGTCCATACAGCTTGCGGCCATTACACATTTTACTTGATAGAATAAATCGGCTTGTCCTGACGCAAAGCCTTTTCGTGAAAGCTCATCATTCGATCCACGAACAACTTCACGGAAGCGATCCGAGAAATGACCAACATGTGGCATCTTAGCTTGATTCAGTTGCGAAGCACGAATCTCTTCCGCCACAAAGCTTGGCATATTCCAGCCTTCCCCATAAATCATAAAATCCGGTTTCAATTTTTTACATTCTTCACTAATTTCATTCATTAAGTTATAATCTAGAATTCCCATTAGATCAAAACGGAAACCATCCACATCAAATAACTCAATGATCTTCTTACAAGTTTCTAAAAAATATTTACGTGCCATATATGGCTGTGTATCAATATCATTGCCACAGAAACTTCCATTCGAAAATTCACCTTCACGATTCATTAAGAAATAATAATCGGGCACCATATTTTCTAACGCAAAATTTTCTTTGACATACACATGATTAAACACTAAATCCAAATTCACTCGAATGCCTGCCTTGTGACAATCATGCACCAAATTCGCAAACTCCTCGATACGTAACTTCGCATTCTTTGGATCTAGTGAATAGGCCCCTTCCAAACAACGATATTGTACAGGATCATAGCCCCAGTTATAGAAAATATTTGGATACACTTCATCCACACTGCCAAAGTCAAATACAGGCATCAATTGTACGTGTGTCACACCTAATGATTTTAAATAACTAAAACCCGTATTGTGTGCTTTTGTGATTTCATTTTCTTCCGTAAATCCCACAAATTTTTTTGGATGACTCACACCAATTCCAGTTTGACTTGTCATATCACGAATACTTGCCTCATATATAATCGCATCGCATTCACTATCCATTGGCTTCAACTTGACTTTTTTTGGAAGTTTTAAACTCTTAGGATCTACAATCACACTGTATTGGCCATTCGGACCACTAAAACAAGTATAAGGATCTGTTACCCCTTTATATTCTCCATTCACACGTACTAAGTAAGAATAGTGAACTCCATTTAAATCTTTATTGACAGTAAGCGAGAAAACCCCTTTATCCTGTCGAGCCATCGATTCAACGGTTTTCTTGCCATTTAAAACATAGCCTACATTCACAGCTAATGCGGTGGGTGCCCATACTTTAAAGGTTGTCTTTTCCGGTGTATATGTAACTCCTAGATCCTCTTTTTCATACATGTACTCTTTCGCAAAACGCTCTGTTTTAACAATATGAGAGTATTTGGCAACACAAGTTTTACAATGTTCATCATACACAGTGTATTCTTGACCCATTTGCAAATTCCCGTTTAAAGACAATGAATAATGCGTATATCCATTGTATAGATCACTTTGAGACTGAATCGTCAACGGAATAATACGATCCTTTGTATCTTTCATATGGAAAATACGACTTTTTCCACCAAAAAAATTTTTGGACATATAAACATCCAAACAATTGTAATCATCTAAATAAGCTTCATATGGCTCCTTCATTCGCATATGTAGTATTCCTCATTTCCTTTTATTTTACGTATCTATTGTAACATGTATACAGACAATTTTTTAAAAAAATGTTAAACTACTTCATAGAGGTGAACAAAATGAGTACATATCGTATAGAAGAAGATTGCTTAGGACAAATCAAAGTCGAGGCTGACAAATATTGGAAATCCCAAACCCAAAGAAGTTTAGAGAATTTTAAGATTGGACAGGAATTAATGCCTGCCTCTTTGATTCATAGTTTTGCGATATTGAAAGAAGCATGTGCCAAGGCCAACCTTCATTTCAATAAAATTACTGAAAAACAATGTGAAGCCATTGTCGAAATCTGTCAAAGAATCGAAAACGGACAATATTTAGACCAGTTCCCTTTACATGTCTGGCAAACAGGTTCTGGAACACAAACCAACATGAATGCCAATGAAGTCATTTCCATGTTAGGAAATGAATACGCAAAGGAAAACATTCTCCATCCAAACGATACGGTTAACGCATCCCAAAGTTCAAATGATACCTTCCCGGCTGCGTTACATATCATGGTCGCACAAAAAATCAATGCTGAGCTACTTCCACAATTGGATTTAATGATTCATCAAATCAAAAAACTAGAAGAAGAAAACGAAGGCATTATTAAAATTGGTAGGACTCATCTTCAAGATGCCACTCCATTATATTTCTCACAAGAATTAAGTGGATACCGTTCTATGATTGAGCATAGTAAAGCTCAAATTATCGATAGCTTAAAATATGTGTATGAACTAGCTTGTGGTGCAACCGCTGTAGGTACAGGAATCAACTGTCCAGAAGGTTTTGATGAAGTCGTCACAAAGCTCATTTCTGAAAAGACACATCTTCCTTTTGTACCAGATTCAAACAAATTCCATGCTCTAACAAGTAAGGATGCCATGGTATATACAAGTGGGGCTTTAAAAGGTCTTGCCTCTAACTGTATGAAGATTGCGAATGACATAAGATGGCTTGCCAGTGGCCCAAGAAGTGGCATTCATGAAATTGATATTCCAAGCAATGAGCCAGGATCTAGTATTATGCCAGGTAAAGTCAATCCAACTCAATGTGAAGCCTTAACTATGGTTGCCGTACAGGTCATGGGAAATGATACGGCGATTGGTATTGGGGCAAGCCAAGGAAACTTTGAATTAAATGTCTTTATGCCATTGATTGCCTACAATATGGATCAGAGCATTCAATTATTAAGTGATGCGATTCACTCATTCACCATCCATTGTTTAGATGGTTTAAAGGCCAATAAAGAAACTATGGATAAAAACTTACATAACTCCTTAATGTTAGTCACTTGTTTAAATCCAGTGATTGGCTATGAAAAAGCAGGACATGCAAGCCAACATGCCTTCAAAAATAACTTAACTTTAAAAGAAGCCATTTTAAATTTGGGTTATTTGACGAGTGAAGAATTCGATTTGTATGTGCAACCCGAAAAAATGATTCATAAATAGAAAAAAAGGTATTTAATCCTACATGATAGGACTAAATACCTTTAATATATTTCGATATACTTTCACAGCTGGATTTGTGTTTACACATTCCTCTAATGAAACTTCATGTGAGACTTTGAATATCTCTTCAAAGTCATTTTTTATATCTGTTAAACAAGTAGTTTCATGCATCCATACACCACATTCATAATGTTGATAATATGATCTAAAATCCATATTCACTGTGCCTACTAAAGCACTCGAATCATCAACGATACAAACTTTGCCATGAATAAATCCAGGTGTATATTCGTAAATTTTAACACCTGCTTTGATCAATGTATCAAAGTTGGCTTTTGTGACTTCATACACCATCTTTTTATCCGGAATTCCAGGAACAACAATTCGTACATCTACACCATTGGATACAGCGAGTTTTAGAGATGAAATCATTTCAGCATCCAAAATTAAATAGGGCGTTGTGATCCAACAATAGTCTTTGGCACAGCCAAGCATATTCAAATGCATATTTAAACTTGTGTTATTTTCATCCGTTGGAGAATCCGAAAATGGAATGATATATCCAGGATTCTTTAATGATGAAAAGACTTCACGATTTTGAATAAAACGCGAATACGATGTATATTCACTGGCTTGATAGTTCCAAATCTGTAAGAAGGAAATGGTAAACATTTCAACACCAGCTCCCTTGATCATACAACCCATATCTTTCCAATGCCCAAAACGTTTCTTCGTGTTGATATATTCATCGGAAATGTTGCAACCTCCTGTAAAGGCCACCTTACCATCAATGACTAGAATCTTTCTATGATCTCGATTGTTCATTGCCATGGCCAGTTGAGGTCGTAATGGATTAAAGGCATGTGTTTGAATGCCACGCGCATTCAAACATTTCGCATAATCTCTAGGTAAATAGGTCAAAGATCCCATATCATCATAAATAACACGAACATCTACGCCCATAGCGGCTTTATCCATTAAGATCTGTAGAATGGTATTCCACATAACTCCTTTATTGATAATAAAGAATTCCATAAAGATAAAATCTTCGGCTTTAATTAATTCTTGAATAAAAGCCTGATATTGTTCTTCACCAGAAGGAAAATAAGTTAACAAACAATTGTCATAAACAGGAAAATATCCATTTGTCCATGCCATGGATGTCATTTTATCTAAGACATAGTCATCTTCATGAAGATCACTTAAAATTTCAATGTTTTGAAGAGCATACTTTTTATAGTCTGAATATGCCTGTCTATCTTTGATCATTAAAGCCTTTGGAATCTTACGATTTCCAAGTAATAAATAAACAATGCCACCAAAGATTGGAAAAGACATAATCAATAAAACCCATAATAATTTAGAACTAGAATCCGAATCACGATTGATGATATGCATACAGACGCATAGACTAAATATGATCAAGATATAGTAAACAATAAAGAATCTTTGACTAAAATAGCTCACCAAAAAGAACAGTGTTAAAAATTGAAGTAATACAGCTAAGATAATATAGATAGGTTTTGATTTACAATATTTCAAAATTTTATGCATATTGGTATTATACGCTAGAAAAGCGTAAAAAAAAAGCAGACAAACGCTACATATGTATAAAAAAAGGACCCGGCAGCTAGCTATCTTCGCAGGGGCAAGCCCAACTATTGTCGCCGTGAAAGTGCTTAACTTCTGAGTTCGGGATGAGTTCAGGTGTGT
>NZ_DBMEXE010000072.1:0-6917 GCF_056804935.1 Holdemanella sp.
TTGGTAAGCCGTATGCCTTAATAGGGCACGTATGGTTTGATAAGGGGCGGCAGAATTTAAACTCTGCCGCCTACTTTCTTTTGGTGTGGTATAATGCTTCTGAGGTGTTTTTTTATGAAATGTATTTCGTGGAACGTAAACGGGATTCGTGCCGTATTAAAGAAGGATTTTGTGGAAATTCTTTATGCTTTGGACGCAGATATTTTCTGTATTCAAGAAACGAAGGCACAACCCGATCAAATTGAAGTGGATTGTGAATTATATCCGTATCAATATATAAATAGCGCACAAAGAAAAGGCTATAGTGGAACAATGATTTTCTGTAAAGAAGAACCAGTGTCGGTTCGTTATGGAATGGATATGGAAGAACATGATACAGAAGGAAGAGTGATTACGCTTGAATATCCTGCATATTATGTTGTGACTGTTTATACACCAAACTCAGGAGATGGTCTAAAGCGTTTAGATTATCGTATGGAATGGGATAAAGCGTTTAGTGCCTATTTAAAATCATTGGATAAACCAGTTATGGCTTGTGGCGATTTTAATGTGGCTAATGAAGAGATCGATATTAAAAATCCAAAGACAAATCATAAAAATGCAGGTTTTACAGATGAAGAAAGAGATAGCTTTAAGAAGTATTTATTGTCTCATTTTGTAGATACATATCGTACTTTGTATCCTGAAAAAGTAGAATATTCTTGGTGGAGTTATCGCTTTAAGGCTCGCGAAAAGAATGCGGGATGGAGAATTGATTATTGGTTAGTATCACCGGAATTAAAAGATAAAATTGTGGATGCCAAGATTTTGACGGATGTATATGGTTCCGATCATTGTCCTGTAGAATTAGATGTTGAGGTGTAATATGATTGCGTTTGTGAATGGCGTTGTAAGAATTATTCGAAGTGATCGTGTTGTGTTGGATGTGCATGGGGTAGGCTACGAAGTCTATCTGGCAAATGCTTTAAGTCAAAAAATGGGAGATGAATTGTTTCTTTATACGTATCAACATGTACGTGAGGATGCGATCTTGTTGTTTGGCTTTTTAAAAGAAGAAGACTATGAAGTGTTTATGCGTTTGATCAATGTGAAAGGCATTGGTCCTAAAACAGCACAGACTATGTTGTCGGTATGTTCGGGAAAAGAAATGATTGAAGCCATTGAAAATGATGATATCAAAAAACTTAAGTCTTTACCTGGTATTGGTGCAAAAACGGCAGGACAAATTGTTCTAGATCTAAAAGGTAAGTTTGTATCTTTGGAAACCAGTGATGGTGCTACATCAAATCCAGTGTGGGGCCAAGTTCAGGATGCGCTTTTATCACTTGGATATAAGACAAATCAATTAACGAAAATTAAAAAGGAATTAGAAAATACAGAATTAGGAGAAGATGAAATGCTAAGACAAGCATTGATCTTACTCGCAAAAAGAAATGGAGTATAAGATAAATGCCTAGAGAAGTAGATGGAAATTTACAAGAGTGCGATAACTTTGAAAAGACGTTGCGTCCGCAAAGTTTAAATGAATATATTGGGCAATCGGAATTAAAAGAAAATCTAAATGTGTTTATTCACGCGGCGAGATCTAGAAATGAAGCTTTGGACCATGTTTTATTCTACGGCCCTCCTGGACTTGGAAAAACAACATTGGCCTATATTCTTGCGAATGAGATGCATGGAAATCTTAAAACAGCCAGTGGTCCTTCGATTGAAAAAAGTGGAGATCTAGCTGCGATTCTTACGACGCTTGAACCAGGAGATGTCTTATTTATTGATGAGATCCATCGCTTGCCAAAACAAGTAGAAGAAGTGTTGTATCCAGCTATGGAAGATTATTGTCTAGATATTGTGGTAGGTAAAGATTCGGCTACGGTACACAATATTCGTATTAATTTACCACCTTTTACACTTGTTGGTGCTACAACTCGTGCTGGAGATTTAAGCGCTCCTTTACGTGATCGTTTTGGAATCATTTCCCAATTGGAGTACTATAATTTATCGGACTTAGAAAAAATTGTTTATCGTACAAGTTGTGTTATGAATACGGAAATTGATAAAAATGCTGTCACAGAAATAGCTTTACGCTCACGTGGTACTCCACGTATCGCAAACCGTTTGTTTAGACGTGTGCGTGATTTTGCACAAGTCTATAATGAGGGTGTGGTTTCAAGTGAAATTGCCAAAACAGCTCTAGATCGACTTCGTGTGGATCATTTAGGTTTGGATGCGGTTGATCACAAATACTTAAAGGGTATTATTGAAAGATTTAAAGGTGGTCCCGTCGGACTTGAAGCCATCGCATCAAGTATTGGAGAAGAGCCGATGACACTCGAAGATGTATATGAGCCCTATTTATTACAGATTGGTTTTATCAATCGTACGCCAAGAGGAAGAATTGTAACGCCTAAAGCGTATGAGCATCTTCAAATTCCTTATCAGAAAGAATTGTTCACAGATTAATAGTCTGTGAACATTTTAATATATGGTATAATAATTAGCATGGAACAAATGACAGAATTAACAAAAAAAGTATTAGAATTTTTAGAGCCCGATACATCAAAATGGGAATATTGGACAACGAGTCAGCCTTTAAATTCAATTTCTGAATCCGCATGTATGGAAAGGTTTAAAAAGCGTATAGCACAAGCTGTTTCGAATTGTGAAAAAGTAATCGTTGCCGGTGACTATGATTGTGATGGTATCAGCGCAACAACCATTATGGTTTCAGGATTAAGACAACTAGGTCTCGAGTGTGGTTTCTATATTCCAGACCGTATCAAAGAGGGGTATGGATTAAGTGAGGCGACAGTTACACTCGCACACAAAAAAGGTTATTCCTTGATTATCACAGTAGATAATGGAATTAAGAGTACGCAAGCTTTAGCGTTGGCTAAAGAATGGGGTATGGATGTAATCGTAACGGACCATCATACAATGGATGAAGAGGTGAATTGCGATATTGTAGTGCATCCAACATTGATGGAATCTTGTTTTGAAACATTATGTGGAGCTGGCGTTGCCTATGAATGTATGCGTGTATTAGAAGTTGACAATGACTATCTTTTACAACTAGCAGGCCTTGCGAGTATTTCAGATATGATGATTGTGAAAGGGCAGACGCGTGCTTTAATTCAAAATGCTTTACGTTTGATGAATCAAACGCATGAAAAACATATATTTTCATTAGCTACCGACCGTGAGTTAAATGAAACGAGTATTGGTTTTCAGGTGGTCCCAAAATTAAATGCGATTGGAAGATTAAGTAATCTTGCGAATGCGAATAATGTTGTTCGTTATTTTTTAGCACAGGACGATGAGAGTATTTTTACATTGGGTCAGCAGATTACACAGATCAATACGATTCGTAAACAATTATCGGATCAGATGCAAAAAACAGCTTTGATGAAGTGCAAAGGCAATGAAGATATCTTTATGATTGAAGATGCAAGCTTTCATGAGGGAATCATTGGTTTAGTTGCAGGATCGATTTGTGCTAGCTTTAATAAGCCTTGTATTGTCTTGGCAAAAAATGAGCAGGGGTATAAGGCAAGTATGCGAAGTCCAGAGGGCTTTAACTGTATGGATTTTTTAGGTGAATATCCACATTTTGTGACGTTTGGCGGACATGAAAATGCAGCTGGTTTTTCTTTGAATCTAAATGAATTTGATTTGTTTGAAAAATTTATTCATACACGTATCAAGGAATATACGTATAGTGTAAAGAAGAAAAATACATTAGTCATAGATGATGAAGAATTAAGTTTAAAAACCATTCAATCTTTAGATATACTTAGACCGTTTGGTCCTGGTTTTGTGTTTCCTAGTTTTGAAATCGTTCAGCCAAAAATTAAAAGTTTATATGATTTTCAAAATCATAAACATCGCAAGTATACTTTAGAATCTGGCTTGCAGTGTATGCGGTTTAACCAGAGTGAAGCGGAGTATAAAAAAAGTGTAAATGCGATTTATTCATTTATTGGAACTGTTCAAATCAATCAGTATCAGGGTCGTAAACAGGTAAATTTTGTGATTGATGAGATTGTATATGCGTAGTAAAATGGAATCAATTAGAAAGAGGTTTTGTATGGATTTAAAAGATTATATTGAGAGTATTCCAGGATTTCCTAAGGAAGGAATCGTTTTTAGAGATGTAACACCTATTCTACAAAACGCGAATGCGATGCGTTATTGTGTAGATCAATTCAACGACTTTGTGAAGAGTATTGGTGCCGATGTTGTGATTGGCCCAGAAGCTCGTGGTTTCTTATTTGGTGTGCCAGTAGCTTTAGAGAATAATGTTGGTTTTGTACCCGTTAGAAAGCCAGGAAAACTTCCTAGAGAAACAGTGAATGAAACGTACGATCTAGAATATGGTCAAGATGAGCTTTGTGTCCATGCGGATGCCATTTTACCTGGGCAAAAAGTTGTGATCATCGATGATTTATTAGCTACAGGAGGTACTGTAGAAGCCATTATTAAAATGGTTGAGCGTATGCAGGCAAGCGTTGTCGGTGTAGCTTTTGTGATTGAATTGGATGATTTAAAAGGAAGAGAAAAGTTTAAAGATATCCCAGTGTGTGCACTAACACATTTTGAAGGAGAATAAAGAATTTAGGTTAGGAAAGGGGGCGCAGTGATTATGAGTCAGAAAAAGCAAGTTACTTTTGAAGAGTGCATGGAGAATGTACAGACATATATAAAACGCCCAGAAAATATTGAGTTGATACAAAAGGCATATGATTTTGCCTATGAACACCATAAGGGGCAGTTTCGTAAAAGTGGAGAGCCTTATGTCATTCACGTAATTCAGGTGGCGAATACATTAGCGTTAATGCATTGTGGCCCTAAAACGATTGCGGCTGGTCTTTTACATGATACAGTAGAAGATTGTGAAGGCGTAACTACAGATACGATTATAGAATTGTTTGGCGAAGAGATCGCAACTTTGGTGGATGCAGTTACGAAAATTGGTGCCATCAAGTTTAAAGATGAAGAAGAATATTTGGCAAGTAATCATCGTAAGTTGTTTATTGCGATGGCCAAAGATATTCGTGTCATCTTGATCAAATTAGCGGACCGTCTACATAACATGCGTACGTTGCAGTATATGCGTCCGGAAAAACAAAAGAAGATTGCGCGTGAAACATTAAGTGTATATGCACCGATTGCACACCGTTTAGGTATCAGTGAAATCAAAAACGAGTTGGAAGATTTGTCTTTTAAATATCTGGATTATAAGAAGTACGAAGAAATTAAAGGTTTGGTAAAACAACGTGAAAGTGATCGTAATGGTCAAGTTCAAGAAATGATTTCGGATATTGAATCGATTTTACAAGAGTATAATATTCAATATCGTATTTTTGGTCGTTCTAAACATTTCTACAGCATCTATAAAAAGATGGTTACAAAAAACAAGCGTTTTGAAGAAATTTTAGACTTATTAGCAATTCGTATTATTACAGATTCAGTGGTGCATTGTTATGAAATATTAGGTTATATCCATGCCAAATATAGACCGATTCCTGGTCGTTTTAAAGATTATATTGCGATGCCAAAAGCCAACATGTATCAGTCTTTGCATACGACGATTGTAGAGCCACAACATGGTAATATTTTTGAAATCCAGATTCGTACTGAAGAAATGGATGCGATTGCCGAACGAGGTGTTGCGGCACACTGGAAGTATAAAGAAAATCGTAATTATGCGCCTGAGTATGAACAAAAAGAGATTGAGGATAAACTTTCTTGGTTTAGAGATTTCTCTATGATGACCGATGAAGAGAGTGAAGATCCACTTGAATATATGAATGTACTTCAAAAAGATATTTTTGAAGCCAATGTATATTGTTTAACCCCTAGAGGTAAAGTTATTGCGTTACCTACAGGTTCTTGTCCAATCGATTTTGCGTACAGAATCCATACGGAGGTTGGTAATAAAACGGTTGGTGCTAAAGTCAATGGGGCTATTGTACCTTTGAACACGCCATTAAAAACGGGAGATGTTGTTGATATTTTAACCAACAACAACTCTGTAGGTCCAAGTGCAGACTGGATCAAAATTGTTAAGAGTGGGCATGCACGAAATAAGATTCGTACTTTCTTACAAAAACAAGAGCAGCAGTCACGCAAGGACAGTATTAAGCTAGGTCAATCGATGCTTGAAGATGAGTTTAGACGTTTGAAGCTGGATTCAAAATTAATGGAAACCAAACGTTTAGAGTCGATTTTAACATCTTTGTCATTTAAGAGTGTGGATGATCTATATGTAGGTATTGCGATGAAGCGTGTATCATTGCAGTCCATTGTGGATCGTTTGGTGAAGAATCGCTCGAATATGTTGGAAGATCAGGAAATTATGAAGATCTACAATAAGCAGCCGGCTCACCAAGTGAAACATTCAAATTGTGGTGTTATTGTTCCAGGCGTTGATACGATTGCGGTATCTTTGGCAAATTGTTGTCGACCTATTCCGGGTGATCCAATTATTGGATATATTTCTAAAGGCCAAGGTGTGAAGGTCCATAGGGCGGATTGTCCAAATATCTTGAATGAAAAGAAACGTCTGATTCCTGTTCAATGGGAAGAGGGCTTAGATGAAAAACAATATGAAGTCAATTTGGTGGTTCATAGTGATGATCGTAACTACTTATTGAGCGATATTGTGACAACTTTGCAGCAGTGCAATGTCTATTTAAAACATGTAGATTCGGCTGTGGATGAAGGAAACTTAGAGGCAACCACAAAACTAACGGTTGCAGTAAAGAATGCAGCGCATCTACAAAATTTAATTGCGAACTTAAAAAAAGTACGAAGCGTCAATGAAGTCGTTCGTACAATTCAATAGGAAGGCTAATTAAACTGGTTCAAAAGTCAAGGACAAATATCTGACAGTTCTTGCTAAATGAGTGTCACAAATT
>NZ_DBMEXE010000073.1:0-3039 GCF_056804935.1 Holdemanella sp.
TCGGACTTTTTAAGAAGTGCAATCAATGCGCGCTTAGAAAAACCAATCTCATTATTTAAATTTATCAAAGAAATGGATAAAGCGATTGAACAATTAGAAATGAAACCAGACTTGGCTCATCGTTTCTTAAATGATGGCTTTAGTGGTGGTGAAAAGAAACGTAATGAAATCGTTCAAATGATGATGTTAAAACCAGCCATTGCGATGTTGGATGAAATTGACTCTGGACTTGATGTCGATGCATTGCGTATTGTTTCGGATGCCATCAACCAATGTCAGCAACAAACAGATCTTGGTTTATTGATCGTATCTCACTATGCACGTTTCTATGAATATTTACAGCCAACACATGCTCACGTATTAATGGATGGACAAATTGTTGTATCTGGTGATGCAAGTTTAGTTGAAAAAGTTGACCAGGATGGATATGAATGGATTGAAAAAGAGTACCACGTAACCGCAAATAAAGAAGAAGATAAACAACCTATTTCTTTAGGTTCTTGTGGAGCTAAAAAATATGCTTAATCGCAAGGAAGTACACAATAGCGAAACTTTAAACATTCAAATTGATTCTCATGATCAAAAATCATATTTAATTGAATTGAGTAAAGATTGTACAAAATTTGATTTGAATGTGGAGTGTTTAGAAAATTCTTTTTCAAAATTCTTTATTTTAAACCATGCTGAAAGTGCGTGCGAATTAAACATTAATATGGTACTTAAACAAGATGCCAACTGCCAAATGGGTGTCTTGGATCTAGAAAAAAGCCCATTGAAATGGAATCACTATGTGGATCTAAAAGAGCAGGGGGCTGAATATGAAATTTTAAGCGGTCAATTATGTCAAGAACACATCGAAAAAGTATGCGATATGGAAGTAAGACATAATGCGCCTCATACAAATGGTCAAATGAAAAACTTTGCCGTTTTATTTGATTATGGACAATATCAAATGGTTGCCAATGGAAATATTAAAAAAGGATGTTTCGATGCTCAGTCTCATCAGGCAACGCGTGTATTAACTTTGGGCCAGGGACATAAGACAAAAGTTATTCCACTATTATTAATTGATGAAAATGATGTAAAGGCAAGCCACGCTCTAACAATTGGACAGCCAGATGCTGATCAGCTATATTATCTACAGTCTCGTGGATTGAGCACAAAACAAGCTGTTGGATTGTTAAGTGTTGGTTATTTCTTGCCAGTTATTGATTTAGTAGAAGATGAAGAATTGAAAGATAGTCTTCGTCAAGAAATGGAAAGTAAGGTTGGATTATATGGACATCAGTAAAATTCGTAAAGATTTTCCGATTTTAACGCGTAAGATGTCTGATAAACCTCTAGTGTATTTAGATAATGGGGCTACGACATTAAAGCCTCAACCGGTGATTGATGCCGTAGTAAATTATTATACATACCTTGGTGCTAATGCTCACCGTGGTGATTATGAAATGAGTGCACAGGTCGATGCGGCTTTTGAAGGGGCTCGTGTTCGTACTCAAAAATTCTTAAATGCGAAACACAAAGAAGAAATCGTATTTACTTCAGGTTCGAGTGAAGGCTTGAATCTTGTAGCTATGATGGTTACAGAACAGCTTTTACATGAGGGTGATGTCATTTTAAGTGACGAAAGTGAACATGCCTCAAGTATCTTGCCTTGGATGCAGGCGGGAAAGAAAAAAGGAACTAAAATCGATTACATTCCTTTGGATGAAGAGGGTAAGATCACAGTTGAAAACTTTAAAAGTGTCTTAACTGATCAAGTTAAAGTTGTTGCGATAGCGATGGTTTCTAATGTTTTGGGTTTTGTGGCTCCCGTTAAGGAAATTGCCAAGATCTGTCATGAACGAGGCATTTTGTTAGTGATTGATGGAGCGCAGAGTACTCCTCATTTAAATATTGATGTGCAGGATTTAGATTGTGATTTCTATGCGTTTAGTGCTCACAAGATGTGTGGTCCTACAGGCGTAGGTGCTTTATATGGCAAGAAAAAATGGTTGGATCAACTAGAACCAATTTTCTATGGTGGTGAAAGTAATGCGCGCTTCGACAAGTCTTGTTCATTAACTTTAAAGGAAACGCCATTAAAGTTTGAATCTGGAACACAACCAATTGAGGGTGTGATTGGTATGGCAGCTGCCATGGATTATTTGGATGCGATTGGAAAAGAGAATATTCATGCGCATGAAGTAGAATTAAAGGAATATTTCTTAAAAAAAGCAGAAGCTTTAGGGAATATTGTTGTATACAACGAAAATGCGAAGAGTGGAATTGTGACATTTAACGTGAAGGATAAAGATCAAATGATTTTTGCACAAGATGTCGCTAGCTATTTAAATACATTTGGCATTGCCGTTCGTTCAGGACAGCATTGTGCTAAATTACTTCCGGAAGTATTGAAGACTCCGGGTACTTGTCGTGCAAGTTTCTATTTGTACAACACAAAAGAAGAAGTCGATCAATTGATTGATGCTTTGAAGAATGCGACAGTGGAAAACTGTGTCAGCATTTTCTTTTAGGAAGGAAGCTTAATTATGTCAAATATTGATCCAATGTTGATGCGCCAGATTATTATGGATCATTATGACTATCCTCGTAATAAAGAATTGACAAAAGACAATGGTTACATGTCACGTCATATGGCGAGTGATTCTTGTATTGATGATATTACGGTGCAGACAAAAATTTCAGATGGAAAAATTGATGATATTCGTTTTGATGGGGTTGCCTGTACGATTTCAACAGCTTCGACTTCAATTATGTCTGAATTATTAAAAGGAAAGACGACAGAAGAAGCAAAAGAAATTATGGACAATTATTTCAAAATGATTGATCAAAAAGAATATGATGAAGATGTTTTAGATGAGGCCATAGCGTTTCAAAATGTTGGAAAACAAGCCAATCGTATCAATTGTGCCACAATTGGATGGAAGGCTATGCGTGAAATGATTAAGGAAAGTGAGGATGGAAAAGATGAGTAACGAAAAAGATATCGCACTTTCTAGTGAATATGAATATGGTTTTCATGATGAAGATGTC
>NZ_DBMEXE010000073.1:3049-6845 GCF_056804935.1 Holdemanella sp.
TTTATAAAACCCAAAAGGGATTGAATGAAGAAACAGTTCGTACGATCTCAAAAATCAAAAATGAGCCTGAATGGATGTTGCAGCTAAGACTGGATGCATATCATTCTTTTGAAAAGCAACAAAATCCAAATTGGGGTCCAGATTTAAGTGAAATCAACTTTGATGATTATACATACTACATCAAACCAAGTGATAAACAGGAAAAGTCATGGGATGAAGTTCCAGATACGATTCGTAATACGTTTGATAAGCTAGGAATTCCGGAAGCGGAACAAAAATTCTTAGCCGGTGTATCTACGCAATATGAGAGTGAAGTTGTATATCACAATATGTTAGAGGAAGTGGAAGAGAAGGGTGTTATCTTCTTGGATACGGATTCTGCATTAAAGGCATGTCCAGATTTATTAAAGGAATATTTTGGTAAACTTGTTCCTTATACAGACAATAAATATGCAGCTTTAAATACGGCTGTATGGTCTGGTGGATCCTTTATTTATGTACCAAAGGGTGTGAAGTTGGAAAAACCACTTCAATCCTATTTCCGTATCAACTCCATGCAGATGGGACAGTTTGAAAGAACGTTGATCATTGTAGATGAGGGTGCCGATGTACATTATGTAGAGGGATGTACGGCACCAACGTATTCAAAGGATTCTTTGCATGCGGCAGTTGTAGAAATTTATGTACATAAAAATGCGAAGTGTCGTTATTCAACGGTGCAAAACTGGTCAAGCAATATCTTGAACTTAGTGACTAAGCGTGCAAAAGTATTTGAAAATGGACACATGGAATGGATTGATGGAAACGTGGGTTCCCATGTAAATATGAAGTATCCAGCTTGTATTTTGGCTGAGCCATACGCAAAGGGAACAACGATTTCGATTGCGGTAGCCGGTGAAAACCAGATTCAGGATGCAGGAAGTAAAATGATTCATTTAGCTCCTCATACTTCTAGTACAATTATCTCTAAATCCATTGCGCGTAATGGTGGTGAAGTAAACTATCGTGGTTGGGTAACACATTCTAAAAATGCAGCATACGCCAAGAGTAAAGTTGAATGTGATACTCTGATTTTAGATAAGAAATCACGTAGTGATACAGTTCCGATGAATGTATCTTATAATGATACGTCTCAAATTGAACATGAGGCGACAGTTTCAAACATTAGTGAAGAACAATTGTTCTATTTAATGTCTCGTGGTTTAACTCGTTCTCAAGCTACGGAAATGATCGTTATGGGATTCTTAGAACCATTTACGCGTGAACTTCCAATGGAATATGCGGTTGAATTGAATCAAATGTTGAAACTGGATATGAGTGACAGCATTGGATAAGCGAAAGTTGTGTATTCAAAGGCGTAGTTCATTATCAAATTCAAAAAGATTTGAAAAGGAAAAGGCAATCACAAATTGTGTTTTGCCTTTTTTAAAAGGAAAAATTGGAACATATATTCCAATTCGAAATGAAGTGGATGTATATGCGAAGTTTCGTGATGAATTTGATTTATATATACCTAAGATGTTAGATGATACTACGATTGCCTTTTATTCGGATCGAGAAGAAAAAAGTAAGGGTCCATTTTCAACAATTGAACCCATTGGGATGCATGAGGTAAAAGATTTAGATGTGATTTTAGTACCGATTGTTGGATTCTTTGGTACGTATCGAATGGGGTATGGAAAAGGCTATTATGATCGATATTTAAGTAAAAGTTCTGCATTGAAGATTGGGGTAGCATTTGATGTGCAGGAAGTGGAATTTGATGTAAAACCAACCGATGTGAAGTTAGATATGATCATTACAGAATCGAGGATATTACGATGAAGATATTATTTTTTGGGGATAGTAATACGTGGGGCTATAATGCCAAGGATGCGTCTAGACAACCAAATCGTTTTACGCAGCTTGTTAAAAAGGCATTTAGTGAACATGAAATTATTGAGGAAGGCTTATGTGGTCGAACATTGTGCTTAAATGATCCGTATGATGCGGATCGTAATGGAGCTAAAATGATTTCGATGGTTTTAAAAACGCATGCTCCCATTGATGTTGTGTTTATTATGTTGGGAACGAATGATGCGAAGCGTCAATTTTCAACGAATTCTATTTCTTTAGAGAAGGGAATTCGTACTTTGATGTACAGAGCCTTAAATCCGGAAAACTATCGTGATGGATCTAAACTACCTAAATTTTTTGTGGTGTGTCCACCTAAAATGAATGTGGATGGCTTAAAGAATGAAAGAACAGCTAGTAATTTTGGTCAAGCTGGATTTGATATATTAGCGAATACAAAGCCATACTTAGAAAAAGGTTGTTCTGGTTTGAATGTAGAAGTGATTGATACGAGTGCTGTAGCTGGAAGTTTGGATGGAATCCATATGGATGAGAAGGGTCATAAACTTGTGGCGGATGCCTTGATATCTATGATTAAAGAATTATAAGAAGGGAGATCATCAATGAGTGCTTATACAAATGGTTTAGCGTTCTGGAAGCATTTTGAAGAAAAACAGGGTGCAATTATTAATTGTTTAAAGGCCGAACAATATGAAGAATTAAACGAATTGATTCAAGAATTGGATGAAGAGGTAATGGAAATTAGTGGTGCCCATTTCTTTGTCGAAAGCTTTTATGATTCTTTTGAGATGACCTTTGACACAGGTCCAAATAAGACAACGCAATATTTGTGTCAGATGCTTTGTGACATTGCACCTAAGAGTGTGAAACAAAACTGGATCATGAATGCGACTTTACCGCCTATGTCGCAAAAGGCGATTCAGGCCATGGTTCAAATCAAAAATGAGGAATATACTTTAGCAGATTTTCATGTATTCTATCAAATTGAAAATGATATGTTGGATTGTAAAGTATATTGTCCTGGATTTAATTTGATTGGTAATCCGGAAAATAAAAAAGAAATGAGTATGTATCTTATGGAGCTTGCGATTGGCCAGCTTGCGTATGAGGCATATATTTGTCGTGTTGATTTTATCGATACGCCAGACTCAGATATGAAGTTCTGTCAAATGATTGATTTTTATGAAGTGATTATGGCTCTTGTTGAGAAGAATCATTGGAAAGTATATGATAAACCAATTGATATTTATTCGGTATATCAGCCAATTCAGGATTTTGCGCACGATGCCTTAAGAAAAGATATGAAGTTTATTTTTACTACGCATCCTTTATTGGTGGAACAAACGATTGAGGAAAAGGAAGAAGTGCTTGCAGATCTATCGAGTAAAGATGGTGAGTTTGGCTATGTGTATTATTCGAATCCTTTCCATAATAAAGAAGATGCTTTGTATCGTCAGAAATTATCGAAACAATTGGATGAAACTATTTCTAAGGTGCATGCAGGTAAAGTGGTTGGGGGAGCTATTGGTAAGAGCTTTTCCTATATTGACTGGATTGTGTATGATAAAGATGTATTTATGAAGGTGTTTAACCAATTAAAAAAACAGCTCGATGCGAGTGTCGAACTGTATTATCAAAAATTTTAATGACTTTGAATATCAGCGCAGGCGTTAAGCAGGCGCTGTCTTTTCATTCCTGTGATTTCTTTTTCGGGATTTTCTAAGAAACGAGCTAATACGTCAGCGTCTTTTAAGGCTTCACAAAGTGGTGAGTCAAAAGATTCTTTTTTGGAATGTTGACGAATCGCATAAGTAATATCATCTATTTCTGTAGTTTTAAATAAGCCACTTTCTTTTAAGTACTTATAGGCGTGAAGACTTGATAATTTGGCATGTTGAGAATGTGGGGCATTATTTTCGTACTGCGATAATCATGTTTAGAA
>NZ_DBMEXE010000074.1:0-6768 GCF_056804935.1 Holdemanella sp.
CTTCAGGCTTTCGCTTTAGGGCTCTAAGTCTTTCCTTCCTACGCTTAACACTGTACCTCACGATACAATGCCCAAGGACTAGATACTGGCCTCTTTGCTCAAAGAGTTACCAGGTCAGGAGTTTCACCTAACTAAATCAACTGCACCGAACTGGCGCACCATACTATCACCCTAAATTTCAAAATATCTAACAATACCCTTCACCAAAGTTTTCGCTATCGCATCCGTATTGTCGTTAAAATAAGCAACACTTTGAGAATTCATTGCACTCGCATATGAAAAGTATAATCCATACATCCCGTAGGCATCTTTATATTTTGCATTTCTCATCTCATCACCATAAACACCAGTGTATGTTGCTCTTCCACCAGTTTCTCTTAATTGTGGGTAAAGTTCATATTTTTTTACTTCACCCTTTTCATCTTCGGCAAATGAATCATATAAAACTCCATTTTCCTGCGTGCTATTCGTTCTAGCCACATACAATGTCAATCCACTTTGATCCATATAATATGAGATTGTATTAGCCAACCCACTATTTGTATATGGACTTGCCATCATATAAGGCGCATCTACATTTTCATCATAGCTTGCACCCAAGGCAATATATAATTTAGCCTTTGCCTTATAACCACGAGCCGGACGACCATCTGCACCATAATATCCAGGCGTTTCGTTTTCTTTACGTAAGATTTTTACCTTTAATCCCTTTTCTTCTAATTCTTTTTTTAATTTTTTCGCAAATTCCATGGAAGAAGTTGGTTCATCTAAAATTGATGTACTTGCACCATAATCTACTGTATTCGAGATGTAATTCATCGCATTTCCACATGGATCGATCACTACATCATATACATTGGATTTTGGGATATGCTTAGTGACAATAATGAACGTATAATTTTTCTTTAAATGAATATCATACTCTTTTAATGCCTCTTTATCTGCCACAAACGTAATATCTTTCACCTTTTTATTGCGACGCATTGTTGTGATTGTCTTCGCCTTAAATGCATCGTCAAAATAGATACGCTCCTTTTCATAATGATCATATGTATACAGTTCATAAATTCCTTCTTTTAAAGAACCTAAATCAATACCTGAATCCACTTTTCCATTAAATGTAAAACTTGTAATGGCATCATTCATAACATTTCTTAGAACAATGTTATTGCCTTGCATTTTATCCATTTTCTTTGTACCATACTCATCTTTATACAAAGACAACGTCTCCCCATAAACTAAATAATCACTGAGTCGATAAGCCCCATCAAAACTTGTCTCCACCTTTTTTTGCAGTTTTTCAACATCCACTGTATCCAAATAAGATTGTGACAACTTATCTATTTCAGTTGGTCTTGATACATATAAAAAAACACAAACAACCACAATAGCAATAGTAACAACCCCAACGATCATCGTGCTTAAATTTTTCTTATTAACTACTCTTACTTTTTTCATACCCCTTATTTATATCACACAAGAAAACAGGTATCAACGAGATACCTGTCTAATTCATTAGAAAATTAAATTTCTAGGTGTACGTGGATATGGCTGAACATCACGAATATTCGCAACACCACTTAAATACATCAACATACGGTCAAATCCAAGACCAAATCCTGAGTGTTTGCATCCTCCAAAGCGGCGTAAATCTAAATACCATTGTAATGTCTCTTGTTCCATTCCAATTTCTTTCATACGATTCACTAACACATCATAACGCTCTTCACGTTGAGAACCACCAACTAATTCTCCAACATAAGGAACTAATAAGTCACATGCTGCAACTGTCTTGTTGTCATCATTGACACGCATATAGAATGCTTTAATATCCTTTGGATAATCCGTTAAGAAAACAGGACCATTTACGACTTTTTCGCAAATATAACGCTCATGTTCACTCTGAAGATCCATACCCCAGAAAATATCCTGGTTTTCAAATTGATCTTTTGCTTTTTCCAAATATTCAATAGCCTTTGTATAAGTCATTCTTTCAAAGTTAGAGTTTGCAACATGAGTCACACGTTTAATACATTCTTTGTCGATCATTGATGCAAAGAATTCCATTTCTTCTTTAGCATGTTCTAAACAATAGTTGATGCAATATTTGATCATTTCTTCAATGCAATCCATGTTATCGGCTAAATCCGCAAACGCAAGTTCTGGTTCAATCATCCAGAATTCAGAAGCGTGACGAGTTGTATTTGAATTTTCTGCACGGAAAGTTGGACCAAAAGTATAAACATTGCGATATGTTAATGCGAATGGTTCAACATGCAATTGTCCAGATACTGTAAGTTGAGCATGTTTACCAAAGAAATCCTTATCATATTTTGCATCTTCACGAGTTGTAACTGTAAAACATTCACCAGCACCTTCTGCATCATTACCAGTGATTTCTGGTGTATGTACATATACGAATCCACGATCCTGGAAGAATGTGTGAATTGCCATACTTAATACACTTCTTAATCTAAACATAGCATAGTATGTATTTGCACGAGGACGTACATGAGGAATTTCACGCATAAATTCAAAACTGTGACGTTTTTTCTGCAATGGATAATCGTGATCACATAATCCTAAAACACTAATACTTTCGGCTTGAATTTCAAATGGCTGTTTTGCTTCTGGAGTACATACAAGTTTTCCTGTTACTTCCATAGCTGAACCTGTTGTAATTTTTGATACTTCATCAAAGTTTTCTAAGCTATCCGCATATACAACCTGCACATTTGAAAAAGTTGTTCCATCATTCAACGCAATAAATCCAACTGCCTTTGAATTACGATTTGTACGAACCCATCCCTGCAAAGTAATACTTTGTCCATCGTACTGTTCAAATGTTTCTTTTAATTTTTTTACTAACATAGTTTCTCCCTTCAAAATAAAAAAAACGTCCCTTAATTAAAAGGAACGATTATTACCGCGGTACCATCCTGTTTCATCACACGTATGTATGCACTCAATTGGAATTTAACGCATTCCACACGTTACTGTCTACTTAATTTCTCCAGTACGACTCCACAGGTGTTATCAATCCAAACTTGCACTGTCTATTTTCACCTAACAAGACTCTCTTTACATGTTCGTTTTGGACGACTTCTATTTCTGCGTCTTTGTTTCTAATGAATTTGTAATAAATACCAATTCTTGTATAGATGATACCACATCAATACTTTTAATGACAACCCCTTTTGGGACCAAAAAATGTTGATGCGTAAAATCAACGATGCCATTAATTCCACACTGTACTAGTTTATCTACTGTTTCTTGTACATCATGTGAAATTGTTAAAATCGCAATACGACATCCTTCAGGAATCTTCGTATCTAACTCCGACATCGGATATACTTCGACACCAAATTGTGTTCCACACTTAGCTGGATCCACATCAAAGGCACATGCGATTTCACCAACAACATAATCCCATTTATTATAATTCATTAACGCACGACCTAAGTTACCAGCACCAACTAAAATTATTTTTTCATCAAAATCAACGCCTAACTGACTATTAAATATTTCAATCAGTTTATCCACATCGTATCCATAGCCTTGTTTTCCAAGATTCCCTAAAAAGGAGAAATCACGACGAATTGTTGTAGGCTCAATATCTACAAAACTCGATAATTCTTTGGACATAATTCGTTCAACGCCATTTTTTTGAAGTTTACGTAAAGCTTTTAAATATACTGGATACCTCTGTAAAGTTGCTTTGGGCACATTTCTATTCTGCATTTTATCACCCCACGCAATAATAATATCATATTTGTGATATATTTAACAAGTTAACTTGTGAAAAAATTTAAAAAACAAAAAAGTCGATTACTCGACTTTAGAAAATTGCTTGATCCACCTGCAACAATGTTGAATCCACATCTTGAAGAAGTGTTTGAATTCTTGAATTATAAAAATAAGGAACGCCCTTCTTTTTCGCAAAAAACAATACAAGCGCCCACAAAATTACTAGTAAAATAAATGAAACCCTAAAAGAAATGTGAATCAAAAGAACAAACACAAGTAAAAACACAATATACGCAAGTGTGTCTAATAAGATAAATCGTTGAAATATATTTTTCAGTGTAATCTGATAATAATCTCTTTTTCTAAATAGAAAAGCTTTCGTGATAGAATCATATTCCTCATTAAATTCCATCTTACTTAAATCATCCTGATTCTCTTTATGTTCTTTATAAAATACAACTTCCTGCATTCTTAAAAGACAAAACAACATGGCCTGCTTATTTTCGTCTTTCGAAAACTTTTTATAATACAATTCCAACAACTTTAAATAATCATTATCCGAAATTGATTTTCCAACCATATTTTGTGCAATGACTTCTAAACGTTCTGTTAATACATCTGAAAATACAAGAATGTTATTTTGAGCACGTCTTTCAATTTCCTTTAAAGCCCCAAGAAAATGATCAGCCACGATATGCCTTAAGCGCACATGCGATTTGATCTGGACAAGATGTTGGCTTATTTCCACATGTTACTCCAGTCAAAGTATCGATAACTTCATCTACACTTCTTCCCTTCAATAAACATCCAATTCCCTTTAAATTTCCATTGCATCCACCAATGGCCTCAAAACTTTTAATAATTCCATCTTCAATTTCAAAATTGAATTGACGACTACAAACATCCTTTGGTGTATAACTATATTTTTCCATAATTTCCTCCACTTAATCGGTCTAAAACCTTTCTACATACTACTGCTATTAATATACCACTCACAATGGACAATGCCAAAAGAATTGGTAAAAACAACTGCATAAAATACTGTTGATAAATCCAAGTAATTGCGATTACTTGTCCTATATTATGAAAGCTAGCTCCAAGTATACTTACGCCATAAATCGAAAACGCCTTACTTCGATACGCTAAGATCATCGCAATACAAGCCAAAATACCACCGCTTAACGAAAGCCAAAACGAAACAGAAAATAACATTCCCTGCATTAAGCTTGACAAAATGATACGAAGCAACGATACATAAGCCAATGATTTTTCATCATACATATAAAGTGCAAATAAGCCAGCAATATTTGCCAAGCCAATCTTATATCCAGGAACAATCATAAATATACCTACAAAACTTTCTAAAAGCTGCAACAATATACCGACCGCAACCAAGAAAGCTAAAATTACACTTTTCTTGACCCTCATTGTATCACCGTATCCTGACTAGCTTCTTTTTCAATTTTTACCACTGTCTCATTGGGCAAACATACAATGGGAACATTGGCATCCGAAACATAACCTTGTTTCGAACAATAATGATGTGGACTCTTTTCTTGTGTAACACGCACTTTTTTCTGTTTAACCTCAATATGCACTTTTCCAAGCTTTCCATTTACGACATACGTTTTATCTTTTGATAAATCTATACGTAAAACTTGTTTTTCCTTAACATATACACTCGCATACACATTTTCATTTTTACTAAAAAACAAAGGAACACATAGTACTACCGCTACGATCATAATGCATACTATCAGAATTTTATCTGCCTTTTTCATTATTGAACGACCACACTTACATTTTTCGTGACTGAATTTCCAAAACGATCACTGATTTTTACTTGTACATCCTGTGTGGATGCAGTGGACGTATCAACATTGGCTTCAAAAGTAACTCCCGATAGATCTGTCGCATGAAAGTAGGAATTCCAATCAACATTCTGTCCAACCCCAATTGTGATTTGACCCACTTCACTTGCACATACTGGAGCCGTTGTATCTTTAACTTTTATCACAAAAGGATACTCTTTACTCCCATCCACAATCGCAAAGTCATATTCACCAACAACCAAATAATCCATTCCAGATGTCATAAAGCGATTATTTTTCTTATCTACCCCAACACTTTTTGAAACAACTTTTAAACGAGATGAAAAAGTCGCATTCTTTAAATACAAAGTTGGATTGGCATAAATATCTTTTCCAAGTTCAATCGTGAACATTGACTTTTTTAATTGAACCCCCAAGGAACATGCACACAATAAGAATGATAAGCTTATAATTCCTATTTTTTTAAGCATCCAATTCCTCCTTTAATTCTGAAGCCATCTGCTTCACTTTCGCTAAGCGATGCTTCATTCCAGATTTTGAAATATCTTCACCAAATTCATTTTTACACTCTAAACACAATTCATTTAGATTAGCCTCCGGATACATCTTGCGAATTTGCATCGCATGCATAATTTTTTCTGGAATCACAATATTTTTAGCATGACTCTCCAAAAACTCAATAGCCTCTAACTGCGATTTGGCAGCCTTTAAACTCTTTACCTCATTGGCAACCTCACAATTATCGAGGCGCGTGATCTGATTATAGAAATCTCTTTGAATTCTAGAATCCTCAAATTCAAACAACGCATTCGAAGCATTACATAAACGTAAGAAGTCTGCAATTTTATCTCCAGCTTTTATATATACCACATAAACGCTTTTTCTTTCGATGACTTTTGCCGGCAAATAAAAACGCTGCATTAATTTTTGAACACTTAACGCTAAATCTTTTTCCTGACTAGACATTTCTAGATGATAATTACTCGATTTTGGTGAGTTGATACTGCCACTAGCCAAAAAACACCCTTGCAAATAAGCTCTAGCCATCTTTTCAGAACGAACCATTTTTACGCTTGGTGTATAACGCAAACCTGAATCAGTTAAAATCTGAAGATCTTCCAATATTTCTTGAGCTTTATCAAACACTTGAATGCGATAAATGTTATTTTTCTTTAACTGCATTTTTTTC
>NZ_DBMEXE010000075.1:0-6748 GCF_056804935.1 Holdemanella sp.
AACTTTTGTGTAGTTATGTAAAAGTATAGGTCTAGAAACATTATATGTTTCTGCCAAATGATTGACCCAATCCTCTGCTTCTAAGCCTTGCTGCTTTGTAATAACACCTTCTGATATAATTACACCTTTTACGTCTGCAAGCGATACGGGAACACTCCATTTGATAAGTCCTGCATGGCATGCATACTTTTGCGGTTTATTTGATTTTAAAGCTCCTGTATAATTTTCAAATGTACATTCATCACATTGATGTAATGCAGATGAACTTGTTTTTAAACATTTACAAAAGAAATTCTTTTCCTTTGCACTGCTAATTTCTGTCTCGTCTTGCACGAAATAGCATCTTAATCCAGTAATATGGTAATACGCATCCATTACCTTTTTGATTGCTTCTTCAGGCAACATAAATAACACCTCAAATCCTTTTCTTATCTTAATTAAATCACTTTCAGTGACCGATTTCAAGCATATTGTAAGCCGTTTCAATTACTTTTTTTGTAAATTAAAACCAGATGTTTCCACCTGGTTTCTTGGATTATTAAATTCCTTTTATTTTATGAAATGCATGCTGTGCTGCAATGGCACCATCATTACATGCCGTAATAACCTGTCTTAAATTTTTGTCAATGACATCGCCTGCTGCATAAATTCCTGGAATTTTTGTTTGACGATCGTCATCGACTAGAACATAGCCACGCTCATTTAATATACCTAAATCTTGTACACAATCCGTATTTGGATCTTGTCCAACATAAGGGAAGATACCTGAACATTCTATAACATGTTTTTCATGAGTATCCACATTTTCAAGTTCAATACCGGATACTTTTCCTTCTAAGCTAAGAATTTGAACAGGAATATGCTTCTTAATGACATGAATCTTTGCGTTCTCTTCAATTTGTTTTTGAATATGTTCTTCAGCTCTAAATACGTCTCTGCGAATCACAATCGTTACACTGCGCGCAAGCCCGGCAAGATAAATCGATTCTTCTAATGCCGAGTTTCCTCCACCAATCACTACAACCTCTTTATCTCTAAAAAATGCACCGTCACAAACTGCACAGAAAGAAACACCATGTCCTAGATTTTCATTTTCCCCAGGAATATTCAATAAACGTTCCTTTGTTCCTGTCGCAAGAATGACAGCTTCCCCTTTCACAACATTCCCATCATTTAAATATACATTTTTATTTTCATCGATTTTATTGACTTCACCATACGCATATTCAGCTTGAAAAGATGTTGCTTGTTCAAACATATCCATTGCCAACTGTGTACCTTCAATATCTTTTATACCTGGATAATTACTGATTTTATTTGTCTTAATCAATTTTCCACCTGGCGCTCCATTTTCTAATATCAAAGTTTTAAGTCCTGCCCTTGAACCATATAATGCTGCGCTTAAACCAGCAGGGCCGGCACCAACTATTACCAAATCGTATTGTCGCTCCATATGCGATCCTCCTTACATAATGATACTAACTGCATTAAATCATCGATGACCTTACATGGATGTGCTTTTTCTAAAGCTTCGCGTTGTTTTTCATCTACACTAAACCCTACAGAATAGGCAGCCATATTTTTTGCGGCTACAATATCCGCAACATTATCACCAACATAAATACAATCGTCATGACTAGTATGTAATAAGTTGCATGCTTCAATCAAGCCAGATGCACTTGGCTTAGGTTCGGGCAAATTTTCTTTTCCCAATACAACCTTGAAATAGCCATCTAAACCAGCTTGTTTTAGTCCTCTTTTCACAACTTCAATACGCTTATTTGATACTACCGCACACTGTATATTTTGTTCTTTTAACCCCTCTAACATTTCTTTGGCATGAGGCACTTCCTTTAATAGATCTTTATGCAACGATTTATTGATTACTTGATAACGATCAATAATACTTTGTACCTGATCTTCTGGGAAATACTTTGAAAAAGTTACTTCTAGCGTTGGTCCAAAGAATGAATATAGTTCTTCATTTGATAATTCATAATCGGGTTTTAATTCTTTAAAAACTCTTCTAAATGTTTCAAAAACCAATTGTTGTGAATCAATCAGCGTTCCATCCAAGTCAAACAAAACAATCGGTTTCTTTTTCCAGTGAAAAGCTTTATGAAATACGCCCATTAAGCCAAGACAACCAACAACCATTAAAGCTAAAGATACAAGTTGAGCTGTACGAAGGCCAAATACCATTAAAGAATCTGTTCGCATTCCTTCAATCACAAAACGTGTAATTCCATACCATACCATATACATAAATCCGCAGTCACCGCGTCTTTTATACCAATGCTTACGGAAAATAAATGTGATAAACAAGAATCCTAATAGATTACATACACTTTCAAATAAGAAAGTAGGCATACGATAGGCTCCATCAATAAACATTTGATTTTTAATAAACGCTGGATAATGCGCAAAGAAACTCTCAGATACAATCCCACCATAGGCTTCTTGATTCATAAAGTTTCCCCAACGACCAAAGGCTTGTGCCAATAACACGGTTGGCATGATCAAATCAAACATTCTTAAAAATGAAATTTTTCGTCTTTTGAAAAAGAATAAACTAAATATAGTTCCTGCAATCAAGCCTCCATGTATGGCCAAACCACCGTTCCAAATGGCTACAATTTCATTTATGTGTGAAGAATAATAATTCCATTCAAAAATAACATACCATGCTCGAGCTCCCAAAATTCCAATAAACAACATAGGAACTACATAATCATCTAGAACTTCAGGTGCATACCCCCATTTTTTCATTGTTCTTTGACATAGTAAATAGGCACACAATGCGCCTGTTAAAATTAAAACGGCATACCAAGCAATTTCTAAAGATCCAAAAGAAACAAAAATTCTAGTGTTCGGAAACAGATGCATCGAATTCCTCCTTCTTATTCTCGGATATTTGCGATAGTACTCGCTCTTCAAATTCTTTAGCTGAATCTAAGCCATCTTTCAACAATAAGAAGTTTGTCACAGCCGTTTCAATAACAGATGACATTGGTCGTCCTTGAGAAACCGGAATAGTCATCTTTAAAATTTTGATTCCTAAAATCTCATTGTATTCTTTTTCTTCAATTCCAACTCGATCATATTCATAAGAATCATTAAATGGTTCTAAATCGATTTGGAATTCAATTTGTGTTTCATGGGCAACAGCTCCTACTCCATACATGCGAGAAACATTGATAATTCCAACACCTCTCAGTTCCATGAACCCTTCTAACATAGGTGTCGTTCTTCCTACCAAATCATCGTGTATTTTGTAACAATCAATACGATCATCACCAACTAATTGATGGCCTCGTTTGATAAGTTCCAAGGCAATTTCGCTTTTTCCCATACCACTTCGACCGGTAATCAATACACCAACACCAAATACACGCACTAACTCTCCATGAATGACTACAGATTCTGCAAGACATTCATCCAAATAGTTTGTGATACTAACGATTGCGTGTGATGTTTGATGTTCTGTTTTAAATACAGGGAAATTTTTACGTTGTGCTATCTCTTTTAAAACAGGAGGACACTCATGCCCATGCGCAACCACAATACATGGTGTACTATCTCCTGTCAAAAATTCAAAAGAACGACGCTGAGAAATTTCATCCATCTGCTCTTCGATATATCCTATTTCTTTATCTCCAAGTACGACAAGACGTTTTGTTTGTGTGTCTGGAAAATATCCGGCTAGTTCTAATCCAGGGCGATTTGTATCTGCCAAAGTCAACGGACGATTTAATGAGTCTGAATCCCCAGTCACAATAGTCCACATGAATTTTTTAGCTAAATCACGAACAATTACTTTTGCCATGGTCTCCTCCTTTTTCTAACATTGGTTTTAAATATTGACCTGTATAACTCTCTTTACATGCAGCAACCTTTTCTGGAGTTCCCGTACAAATCACAGTTCCTCCACCTTGTCCACCTTCAGGTCCCATATCTATAATTTGATCTGCACATTTGATCACATCCAAATTGTGCTCTATAACTAATACTGTATCACCATGTTCTACAAGACGTTGTAGAACATCAATCAATTTCTTTACATCATCACTATGCAAGCCTGTTGTTGGTTCATCAAGCACAAATAATGTTTTTCCTGTTGCCTTCTTTTGAAGTTCACTTGCCAGTTTAACACGTTGTGCTTCACCACCAGATAAAGTCGTAGCACTTTGACCTAACTTAATATAAGAAAGTCCTACATCGTTTAATGTTTGTAGTTTATGTTTGATTTTTGAAACATTGCTGAAAAATTCCAAGGCTTCTTCAACCGTCATATCCAATACATCCGCAATCGTCTTACCTTTATAATGGACTTGTAATGTTTCTTCGTTGTAACGCTTTCCACCACATTGATCACAAGGTACATAAACATCTGGTAAAAAGTGCATAGAAATACGTAAAATTCCATCGCCTTGACAAGCTTCACAACGTCCACCTTTCACATTGAATGAAAAGCGTCCTTTATCATAACCTAACATTTTAGCTTCTTTTGTCTGCGCAAATAAATCACGAATATCATCGAATACACCTGTATATGTAGCAGGATTTGAACGTGGCGTTCTACCGATTGGATCTTGTCCTATTTCAACAATTTTATCAATATTTTCGATTCCTTGAATTTCTTTACATGCCCCTGGCTTAATTCTTAATCGTCCTAGTGCATGTTGTAAACCATGTGTTAATACTTCTGTAACTAATGACGATTTCCCACTTCCTGAAACACCAGTCACAACAGTAAATGTACCAAGTTTAATAGTTACATTCGCATTTTTCAAGTTGTTTTGACTCGCTTTCACAATCTTTAGTTTTTTGCCATTTCCTTTGCGACGCGTTGCCGGTACTTCAATTCTTTTACGTCCACTTAAATAAGCTCCCGTAATTGAGTTTTCGTTCTGCATAATTTCTTCCGGTGTTCCTGCCGCAACGATTTGTCCGCCATGCACACCGGCACCAGGTCCTACATCCACAATATAGTCACTTGCTCGCATTGTGTCTTCATCATGTTCAACCACAATTAATGTATTGCCTAAATCACGCATATCTTTTAACGCACCAATCAAACGATCATTGTCTCTTTGGTGTAAACCAATACTTGGTTCATCCAAAACATACATAACACCCGTTAAGCGGGATCCAATCTGTGTTGCCAAGCGAATACGTTGCGCTTCTCCACCTGATAAAGTGGATGCTAAACGATCGAGTGTTAAATAACTAAGTCCAACATGATTTAAAAATGAAAGACGGTTTTTAATTTCTTTGACCACCAACTCTGCAATCTTAGCTTGTGTTGGAGTTAATTCTAACTGATCCATAAAATCGATGGCTTCACTAATACTCATTTGCGTCCATTCATAAATGTTTTTTCCACCAACAAGTACAGATAGTGCCTGTTTATTTAATCGTGCTCCATGACATTTCGGACATTGAGCATCTGCCAAGAAAGAACCGTACCATTCTCGAGACATCGTTGAAGTAGTTTCCATATATCTACGTTCAATCATAGGGCAAACACCTTCAATGTATTCTAGCTTTGTTGAGACGATTCCCGAACGAGAATTCAACTGGTATGCGATTGGTACATCTGAACCATATAATAAATAGTTAAGCTTCTTTTTAGGTAAATCTTTGATAGGTGTATCCATGTCTATTTCATAATATTTAATGAGCGCATGAATTCTCTGCCATTCTAGATTTTCAGTATTTACAATATTTTTATAATAATGAATGCCGCCTTGGGCAATTGATTTGGTATCGTCCGGAATCAACAAAGATAGATCTACTTTCTGTGTAATACCTAGTCCTTTACATTCTGGACAAGCTCCGAAAGGAGCATTAAATGAAAATAATTTAGGTTCTAGTTTAGGTACAGAAAAACCACACACTTTACATGCATAATTGCTTGAAAATAATGTTTCAGAATCATTCGTTAGTAAAATAGCTAAACCATCGCTTAATTTGAGTGCAGTTTCTAATGAATCATGAAAACGCGAACGATCATCACTCTTTACAATGCGATCAACAACAACATCAATTGAATGTTTCTTGTTCTTATCTAAAGGTTCAAGTTCTTCAAGATACTTAATTTCTCCATCAATACGAACTCGAATATAGCCTTCTTTCATTAAATTTTCTAAAAGATCTTTATGTGATCCCTTTTTACCTTGAATCACTGGACTTAAAATTGTACATCTGGTTTTATCAGGTAGTTCCATGATCTTATCAATCATTTCCTTAATTGTATTTCCAGTAATAGGAATATGGTGATCAGGACAATAAGGGACACCTATACGTGCATATAATAAACGTAGATAATCATAAATTTCGGTAACTGTTCCTACGGTTGAACGTGGATTATTAGATGTAGTTTTTTGATCAATTGCGATAGCTGGTGATAATCCATCGATTTGATCAACATCAGGTTTTTCGCTATTGCCAAGAAATTGTCTAGCGTATGCAGATAGAGATTCCATATATCGACGTTGTCCTTCAGCATAAATGGTATCGAAGGCTAGAGAGGTCTTCCCACTTCCAGAAACGCCTGTCATAATGACTAATTTATCTTTAGGTATTTTTAAACTTATATTTTTAAGGTTGTTTTCACGAGCACCTTGTATTGTTATATACTTTTGGTCCATAAGTAAATTTACCTCCTTCTATAATCTTTTAAACAGTTGGAGAT
Organism: Holdemanella sp.; assembly: GCF_056804935.1. Lineage (NCBI taxonomy): Bacteria > Bacillati > Bacillota > Erysipelotrichia > Erysipelotrichales > Erysipelotrichaceae > Holdemanella > Holdemanella sp. The sequence goes on from NZ_DBMEXE010000075.1 coordinate 6,698, forward strand.
AAACTCCTCTAAGAACCGTACGTGCAGTTTTCCCGCATACGGCTCCCCACT
>NZ_DBMEXE010000076.1:0-6744 GCF_056804935.1 Holdemanella sp.
GTGCGATGAATTTCTTCAACGATTTCATTTTGATTTATCTTTTTTAGGTGTGGTTGGTATAGATTTAGAATCTGGAAGTGTTATGACCTATATGCCGAATGATGGTCAAACAAAGCGCATTGTATTAAATCAGTCTAAAAAAGCATATATGTTGGCGGATTCGGACAAATTTTATCAAATGGGCAATTATGAATATGCCAAAGTGGATGCGTTTTATGGAATTTTACAAATAATAAAAAATAATAAAAAGTAATAAGGAACTATTGATTTTGATCATAGTTCTTTTTATAATCTAATTGTAGATGGAGGACTTACTATGTTAAATCGTATTTCTATTTTGAAAGATAAAATGTTGTCTCAACCTCGCTTTGTAAGTATTGAGCAAGCTTTGATTATTACACGAACATATCAAGAAAATGAAGATAAATCGATTCCTTATAAGCGTGCACTTTCTTTGTATAACGCGTTAAATGAAATTGAAATTGGTATGGAACCTGAAGAGTTGATTGTGGGAAATCGAACAAAAGGTGTTCGTTATGGTGTTGTATTTCCAGAAAGTGGAATTTCTTGGGTGGATCGTGAATTTGAAACGATTCCAACACGTCCTCAAGATAAGTTTAATGTTCGTCCTGAAGACATTGAGACTTTTCGTAAAGTGATTGTTCCATATTGGAAAGGTAAAAGTTTAGAGGATGTTATTAAGAATCGTTTTGGTAATGAAATTAGTGCAATTTCTAAAGTAGTAAAAGTTAATCAAACCGATCATGCTCAGGGGCATATTTGTCCAAATGTAAAGGAATGGTTAGAACTTGGTCCACAAGGCTATATTGATTTAGCTAGAAATCATTTAAAAACATGTTCTGAATCAAAAAAAGAATTCTATGAATGTGTTATTTTAGTCATGCAAGGTGTACAGAAGTTTATGCTTCGCTATCATGATTTAGCTTTGGAAATGAATAAAAAAGCTGTCGCAAAGATTTGTAAAAATCTGGCTTATAAACCTGCCGTAACATTTCATGAAGCGTTGCAGTCATTATGGTTTTTATTTGTCGTATTACACATGGAAAGTAATGCATCTAGTTTTTCTCCGGGTCGTTTAGATGAAACTTTATATTCTTACTATAAACAAGATATAGATTCAGGTATGTTAAAAGAAAGTGAAGCTTTAGAATTGATTGAATGTTTATGGTTGAAATTCAATGAGATTGTATATCTAAGAAATGCGCATAGTGCTAAATATTTTGCAGGTTTTCCAATTGGATTCAATATTTGTGTTGGTGGACAAGATCAAAATGGAAACGATTTTAGTAATGAATTGAGTCATTTATTTTTAAATGCACAAGAAGATATTGGTCTTCCACAACCCAACTTATCCGTTCGACTTCATGAACATACGAATGATGAACTGTTAAAACATGCGATTCGAGTTGTTTCAAAAGGAAGTGGAATGCCACAATTTTTCAATGATAAGGCAATTATTAAGGCGATGGAAGATTTAGGTATATCACATTTTGATGCCATGGATTATGCGATTGTTGGTTGTGTGGAACTTACAACACAAGGCAATAATTTGGGTTGGTCGGATTCGGGCATGTTTAATATGAATAAGGTGTTAGAACTTACTTTGAATCATGGTCGTTGTTTGTTGACGGGAAAACAAATGGGGCCTGATTATGGATCGTTAAGCACATATACTTCATTTTCTGATTTAGAATCTGCCTTTGAAAAAATGATGGATTATTTTATTGATAAAATGATTCCATGTTTAGAAGAAGTGGAAAAAGCACATATTGATATTTTACCAACAGCCTTCTTATCAAGCGTCATTGATGATTGCATGGAAAAAGGTATGGATGTAACGCGTGGTGGTGCGCATTATAATTTGTCGGGTATTCAAATGATTCAGGTGGCAAACCTTGCAGATAGTTTGGCGGCCTTAAAAAAGCTTGTATATGATGAAAAGAAAATTGATGCAGCTGATTTAGAAAAAGCTTTGAAAGAAAATTTTTCAAACAATGAAGTCATGCGCCAGATGTTATTGAATCGTGCACCTAAGTATGGAAATGATGTGGAATGGGTGGATGAGATTGGTGCAAAATGGGCATTGAATTTTAGAAATAAATTAAGAAAATATACAAACTATCGTAATGGAGAATATCATACAGGAATGTATACGGTGAGTGCCCATGTTCCTATGGGAGAAAATGTAGGGGCTAGCTGCGATGGAAGACTTGCCAAAACGCCTTTGGCTGATGGTGGATTATCGGTTGTGTATGGTCGTGATTTAAAGGGGCCTACAGCTGTCTTAAAATCAGTATCGCATTTAGATAATTCTTGTACAACAAATGGTGGCTTATTAAATATGAAGTTTTTACCAGAATTCTTTAAAACCGAATCAGGTATTGATAAGTTTGCGAATTTTATGCGTACATTTGTTGACTTGGAGATTCCGCATATTCAATTTAATGTGGTTCGTAAGGAAGATTTATTAAATGCCAAAATACATCCAGATCAATATCGTTCTTTGACGGTTCGTGTTGCTGGTTATACTGCATATTTTACAGAGCTTGCTGGAGAGTTGCAGGATGAAATTATCGCAAGGACAAGTTATGACAACATCTAAAGGATATATATTTGATATAAAGCGTTTTGCGACACACGATGGAAAAGGAATTCGTACAACGGTGTTTTTTAAGGGGTGTCCACTTCGCTGTAAGTGGTGTCAAAATCCAGAAGGATTGTCATATTTACCACAAGTCTTGTATATGGAATCCAAGTGTATGCATTGTCTTAGTTGTGTACATGCATCAAAACAGGGTGGCGTTAAGTGTGTAAATCATAAAATTAGTGTTTCAAGAAACGCAAAAGAAGATTGGGATGCGATTTGTGATGTATGTCCTACTTTAGCTTTGAGTATGGATGCCAAAGAATATACGGTAGAGGAATGTGTTCAGGAAATTTTAAAGGATGAATTATTCTTTAAAAGAGAAGGTGGAGTTACTTTCTCAGGGGGAGAACCCTTTTTACAAAGTGATTTCTTGATTGATTTATTAAAGGTTTGTAAGGAAAAAGGAATTCATACGGCTATTGAAACAAGTCTATATACAGATTTAGAGAATGTACAAAAGGCGTTACCTTACTTGGATCAGATTTATTGTGATTGTAAATTGTATGATGAAAATTTGCATAAACAATATACGGGTGTTTCAAATGAAAAAGTATTAAGGAATATTGCGTATTTACTTCAGAGCAATAAAAAAGCGCACGTGATCGTTCGTACGCCTTTAATTCCGACTATGACGGCTTCTTTTGAGAATATTTCTTCTATATCAAGGTTTTTGGTTTCTTGTTATGAAGATGTTCATTATGAAATTTTGAATTATAATCCTCTAGCTCAATCTAAATATGCATATTTAGATATGGAGTATTGTTTTAAAGAGAATCCAAAAATGTATTCTAGTGAAAAGATGCAGGAGTTTTATAGTTGTGCAAAACAAAATGGCATAAAGAATCTAGTTATCGATTAAGGAGCGTAGGCTCCTTTTCTTAATGATTTAATGATGTGTTGGAACAATCCTTTTTCTGACTTTTTGATTTCTTGTGTTATTTGAATAGCTAGATGCATACACTCTTCTTGAGAGTTTAATGGTGCTTCTTGACTTATAATCTGCTTGTAGTGACCGTCGCTACAAAGTTCTCTAGCTTTTATGTTATCGCTCATTAATAGGGTGAAGTATTCAAGAATTTGATTCTTTAATTTTTCATCTTGAATTGGACATCCGATTTCGACACGCTTTTCTGTATTTCGAGTCATACAGTCAGCACTGGCAATGTATATTTTTATGTCTTTTTCATCGCCGAAACAATAGATTCTTGAATGTTCTAAATAGCGTCCAACGATTGAGCGAATAGTAATATTTTCGGTTGCATTTTCAAGGCCTGGCAATAGACAACAAATACCGCGGATAATCATTTCAATTTTTACACCGGCCATACTTGCTTCACTGATTTTGTGAATGATGTCTAAATCTGTAAAAGAATTCATCTTAATTCGAATTCTTGCGGGTTGGTGTTGTTTGGCTAAATTGATTTGATTATCTATTTCTTTTAGAATGGAAGATTTTAGATTGCTGGGGGCTACCCATAAATGTTGATATTGTCCTTCTAAATTTGACATGGACATGTTTTGAAAGAATGTGACTGCATCTTTTCCGATTTCTTTACGGCTTGTGATATAAGAAAGGTCAGTATACATTTTACTTGTCTTTTCATTATAGTTACCTGTACCGATTTGTGTAATATATTTGAATTCGTTTTTATCTTTATATGTAATCAAACATATTTTGGAGTGTACTTTGTAGTTTTCAAAACCATAAAGAATGTGGCATCCACTTTCTTCAAGCTCTTCAGCGGCAGAAATGTTATTTTGTTCATCAAAACGAGCTTTTAGTTCCATCAATACAGTAACGTTTTTGCCATTTTCAGCTGCTCTACATAAGTAGCGAACAATTTTAGAATGTTTAGCTAATCTATATATTGTGATTTTAATAGATACAACATGTTTATCTTCGCTAGCTTCTTTTAATAGTTTTAAGAATCCGTCCATAGATTGATATGGGTAGAAAAGTAATACATCATGATCCATGATTTGTGGAATACATGGAAGTTCTGGCGTTAATAATGGATTACTTTGTGGTGTAAAAGTTTTATATAATAAAGGCGTTTTATCGATGGTTGGTGCTAAATCAATCATCTTAAAAATATGTGATAATTCCAAAGGGCATTTTGATATAAATACTTGTTCTTTTCTTAAGCTTAGATGACTACAAAGATATTCTAATGAATCAGAATGAATCTCTTTATAGATTTCCAGTCGTATTGGGGCTAAACGATTTCGTTTCTTTAAAATATGTTTCATGTATTCACGATAATCGTCGTCATCATCAATTTGGTCTTCGTTTAAGTTGATATCGGCGTTTCTTGTGATACGTACAATTGTTTTATTTAATACTTTACAATTTTTAAATAGTCGTTCAATGCAATGGAACATGATTTGTTCTATCAGCATGTAACAATGTCCGTAATTTGGAATATAGACAATGCGGTTGGCAAAATCGGGTACAGGAATGAGCGCAAAGTGCTTATTTCCATCTTCATTGATTTCTAAGAATAAGTATTGTGCTTTATTGACCAAATGTGGGAATGGATGATGTGAATCTATGATTTGTGGAGATAGTAATGGAGCGATATCTGTGTCAAAATAGTCCTTAACAAATTTTTCTTGACCTTTAGATAGTGTTTTATAAGAAACACAAGATAGGTGTAAAGCATTCAATGTATGGTTGATATCTTTGTAAACGTTATCTCTAATTTTATATAAATTGTTTGATTCCGCAAAAATCGCATCAAGTTGTTCACTTGGAATCATTCCACTTTTCTTGTCAATTTTAGTGTTGTCAATCAAAGAAAGGTCGTATAAGGATCCGCATCGGATCATGTAAAATTCGTCAAGATTACTTGTGAAGATGGATAAGAACTTAGCTCTTTCTAATAAAGGAACGCGAGGATCGGCAGCTTCTTCAAGTACGCGCTTGTTAAATTGTAACCAAGATATTTCTCTGTTTTGGGTAATTTTCATTTTAATCTCCTATATATTTTTGAATCAAATAGCCTTCGCGAACACCATTTGTACAAATTTGAATGGTTTGGATGGAATATTTAGAAATGATTCCTTCAAGTATTAACAGGCCACAAAACATAGTGTGTACGCGTTCAGGTTTAATTTTTAAAAATAAGTGTAATGTATCTGTTCGATTATTACTTAATGTTTGTAGAAGTTTATTTATTTTGTCGGCGGAAAAAATATATTCATCTCGATTTATCCAATCAAAGTGTACTAACAAAGATCGCACAGCTCGCATATTGCCTCCTGTAACGGCAAGATTTTGAAATTCTGAGATTTCTTTAGGAGTGGGTACAGATTCAAGTTCGCATTGAACGCGCTTTTGAATTTGAATGGTTTCCTCTTTTGTAGGTATTACTTTCTTTACGTATTTATTGAATAAATTTAAAGAACCAATATTTAATGAATAGGTAGCTAAATTGTTATAGTGTTTGTAGAAAACAAATTCAGTACTTGCACCACCACTGTCAATGTATAATCCTTCAGGTCGTTCGATTTGGTGCATGGCTCCTTTAAAAGAAAGATTTCCTTCAGTGGTTCCGGAAAGAAGAACAATATTGATTTTGACAGTGTTTGAGATAATAGCCAATACTTCATCTTTATTGTCGAGATTACGTAAGGATGCAGTTGCGAATGCATTAATAATGTGTATTCCTAATGTATCTAATGTTTTTTTAAGTCTTAGTAAGCATTGTTTTAATTCGTTTATGCCTTCTAAAGTTAAATTGTTTTTATTGATATATGAAATCAATCCAACATTTTCTTTTTTTGAGAAGAGCAAATGAAATGAATGTTTGTTTGATTCATATACATTAAGTCGAATTGTGTTGGATCCGATATCAATTATTCCTATATTCATAGTATTTCATCCCTTTCAAGTCAATATTATATGACTTGGGTGTAAACACTATATTAAGGGCTAGTTAAATAAAATTTACAAATTTTCCAAAAAAAGTAAAAAAAACATTTGACGAAGTGAAAAGTATTTGGTAATATAGATGAGCACTGCTGAGGTGCAGATGATCTTTGAAAACTGAACAGGAAATAAAAATACAAACTAA
>NZ_DBMEXE010000077.1:0-6693 GCF_056804935.1 Holdemanella sp.
ACAAAGATTGTAGAAAACTTATTTGATGAAGAATTCTATTTAAAGGACATTCAAAATCATAAAGCTTTAGTAGATACCTTATTTGAATTAACCCATAAAGTGAAGCTATACTTTCAATTAGAAAAGAAGAAAATGGAAGTGATTGACTTTAATGATATGGAGCACTTTGCGTATCAACTCCTTCAAGATCCAATGATCAAAGAAGAAATGTACAATAAATATCAGATGATTCTAGTGGATGAATTCCAGGATACCAATGAACTTCAAGAAAAAATCATTGCGTCTTTCTGCCATGAAAACAACGTATTTAGAGTGGGTGACATTAAACAATCCATCTATGGTTTTAGACAAGCCAATCCAAAAATCATGCAGAACTGGATGAAAAAGGAAGATATCAACAACACCCCTTTATTATTGCAGGAAAACTATCGTTCCAATGCGAGTGTTATTCAATTCAACAATGATTTTTATAGTAAGATCATGAACAATGAATTATTGGGAAAACAATTTGAAGAGATCGATATTGCCAATGTAGGTACGAAAGGCCAAATGGAAAGTCCTCAGTATCCAGTTCGTTTCTTATATACAGAATATAAAGATGAAGAAGGCAACAAAGCTACCATCAAAAAGAATCACAATGAGAATCGTTTTGATTTGATTGCACAAGATATTATCGAAAAGCACAAAGCAGGCACGCCCTATAAATCGATGTGTGTGTTAACCCGTAATCATGCGCCTCAAGAAAAACTGAAAACAGTTTTTGAGGCCTACAACATTCCAGCTATGATTACCATTGATCATGGATTCTACGCAAATCCTGCCATTCAAATTGTACTTTCCACTTTAAAAGCTTTAGAAGATTTAACCGACGACATTGCGTTATGTGCTTCTTTAATGTCTCCATTATTTAATGTATCTTTTTCTCAAATTGCGAAGTGCTGCATAGGAAAAGAAAAAGGCACATCTTTATATATGAGTATTAAAAACGAAGATTTCATGAAGCCTTTCTTTGAATTATATGTAAATAGAAATCAAACAATTGTACAACTGCTACAATATATCTATGCCTATAATAATTTCTATTATGCTTCTACAACCATTCAAGATAAGAATAACTTGGATTATTTATTAGAATTGGCAACCCAGTATGAAAATCAGAGTGACATCCATGGTTTTGTCCTACAACTATCTAAAGATGCAACGCAAGATCAAACTCAGGAAGCAAGCTTGTATGGCAAAGAAGATGATGTAGTTCAAGTAAAGACAATGCATCAATCTAAAGGTTTACAATTCCCTGTTGTATATATTCTTTCGCAACATGAACAAAGAGATAAACATGGCAGTTCATGCATCTTACTTGATTCAATATTAGGATTATCTTTAAAAGGCTTAAGTAATGATTATAAATATAAATACAATTCAATATATCATTTAGCTCTACAAACAAAAAAAGAACTCGATGATCTTGCAGAAGAAATGCGTGTATTCTATGTGGCGACAACACGCCCTCAAAAAGAATTGGTCATTGTAGATACGATTGAAAGCATTGAAGATTTTTATAGTCCATTAAACGCCTATACTCTATTAGAAGATGAGAGTTATACAGGATGGCTTTTACATACATATGCCAATACGAGTGATTCTCTAGTGGTTTTTGATAAAAAACAAGAATTGTATGAAAGACCATTAAAAGTGCGTCAAAATAATAAGTCTTACAAACTTCCTGTCTATACGAAAATATCTGATGTGTTCTCGAGTCAGACGGCTAGTGGGGCCAAAATGAAATTAGACTGGAAAGAGATTTCTCTTACTAAAAATATAGGAACGCTTCGCGGTACTTTATTCCATGAAATTGTGGCGCAATGTTCATATCCTTATCAACAAGAAGAAATTCTTTCTTATGCGAATTCTTATGGATATACTTTAAAGGATTATGACATTAAACAGATTCTAGCTTTAAATTCGAATGCACTCTATGCTTCTTGGATGAACGAAAAGCATGTATTTGAACAAAGCTATATTATTAAAGAAAAAAAACAAGTCGTTCATGGATTTATGGACTTAGTTATCTATAAAGAAGATGAGATAATTATCATTGATTTTAAAACAGATGCCACGGATAATGAAAATAAATTAATTGATATGTATGCCCCTCAGCTTCAAACTTATAAACATTCAATGGAAAGAATAACGGATTTACCGATAAAAACGTATATTTATGCTTTTTCTTTATCAAAGTGCATCTATTTAGAATAACTTATGCTACAATGGAGGGGTCTTTTGAAAAAAGAGAGAAGGAGAGAGAATCGTGGAAAAATTCTTTAAATTGAACGAAAAAGGTTCAAACGTTAAGACAGAGCTTATTGCTGGTCTTACAACATTCTTGGCTATGGCCTACATTCTTGGGGTTAACCCTGCAGTATTGGCAGATGCTGGTATGGACAAAGCCTCTGTATTCCTTGCGACTGCAATCAGTGCAGGTGTAGCAAGTATCATTATGGGACTTGTTGCCAACTACCCAGTTGCATTAGCTTCTGGTATGGGTGTAAACGCATTGTTCGCCTACACAATCTGTGGACAAATGGGCTTTAGCTGGGCAGCTGCATTAAGTGCTGTATTCATTTCAGGTATTATCTTTATTCTTATTTCTGTTACTGGTGTTCGTAAAGCTATTATCAACGCAATTCCAGTACAATTAAAGTTGGCAATCGGAGCCGGAATCGGTTTCTTCATTGCGTTTGTTGGTTTAAAAAATGCGGGTATTATTGTAGCTAGTCCTTCAACATTTGTAACAATTGGAAACTTAACAGATCCAACCGTATTACTTGCGATTGTTGGATTGTTGATCACAATTGCGTTAGTTATTAAAAATGTTCCTGCAGCCGTTTTCGTAGGTATGGTTATCACTGCGGTGATTGGAATCATCCTTGGATTCATGGGAATGGCTGGTATGCCTACTTTACCTGAACATTTCATTTCGTTTGATTTTGAATTACAAGCTGCTGGATCTTGCTTCTCAGGAATTTCTGAATTATTCGCAAATCCATTCCAAGCTTTCGTAGTTATTTTCTCATTCTTATTCGTTGACTTCTTTGATACAGCTGGAACACTTGTTGCGATTGGTAACCGTATTGGTTTGATCAACGATAAAGGTGAACTAGAAAATGCTGAACAAGCATTGCTTGCTGATGCGGTTGGTACAGTATTTGGTGCAGTTTTAGGTACTAGTACAGTAACTAGCTTTGTTGAATCTAGTTCTGGTGTTGGTGTTGGTGGACGTACAGGTTTAACTGCATGCACATCTGGTGTTTGCTTCTTACTAGCCGTATTCTTATCACCACTTATCTTAAGTACAGTTACGAACGCAGTTACTGCACCAGCATTGATTGTTGTTGGTATTATGATGGCACAACAGTTAAAAGGTATTGACTGGGATGACATGATTTTTGCCGCTGCTGGTTTTGTCACTGTTATTATGATGATCTTGATGTATTCTATTTCAAATGGTATCGCATGCGGATTCATCGTTTATACAATTGCCATGATTGCAGCTGGTAAAGCTAAAGAAGTTCACCCAACTGTTTGGGCATTAATGATCATCTTCGTATTGTACTTCGCTACACCTTACATTATGTGAAAGAAAAAGTCGGGTTTCCGACTTTTTTAATACGTATTATCTTTTTCATATTGATTTTCAAAGGCATTCTTAAATGTGAGGATGCCTTTTTTTGCATCATAAAATGAAGCAAGTAATTGTACTGTTTCTTCTGTACTCATCTTCGACGTATTGATCATCAATGTATAGTTACGTGGATTGCCCCATTTTTGATTGGTATAGAATTCATAAAATCTAGATCTTTGTGCATCTTTTTCCTGCACAATTTTCTTGGCTTGTTTGGCAGGCACTTGATATTCATCAATCGACCATTGAATACGTTCTTCTACATCACTGTAACAGAATACAGAAATAACATCCGGATTGTCTTTTAAAATATAATCGGCACATCTTCCTACAATAACAGCATCTTCTCTTTGGGAAATCTTTTGAATAAAATCACTTGCCATATCATAGATTTGTGTATTCACACTTAATTCTGTAATATTTCTAAGTCCTAAAAGGCCTTTAGATTCTATTGTAAATAAGCCATTCGCATCTTGTTTTTGATCTTTAAAGAAATCTGCACAAACACCCATATTTACTGCAATTTTCTCCAAAATTTCTTTATTATAATAACTAATATCTAAATATTCAGCTAATTTACGAGCAATTTCCCTTCCATTGGATCCAAACTGCCTCGATATCGTTATAATCACATTCTTTTCCATGCCAATACCCTCTTTTTCTTATATCATACAATAATATGATAGAATAGTGTAGTGGAGGAAGGTTATGAAAAAAATTATTTTTTTAGATTTAGACGGAACTCTATGGACATTTGAAAAGATTCCTAGTTCTGCATTAAAAGCGATTGAACTCGCAAGAAAAAATGGGCATAAAATATATATAAACACAGGTAGAACACGTTGTGAAATCCCTCAATTTTTATTAGATATGAATTTAGATGGCTATTGTTTCGGTGCTGGCAGTGAAATTATAATTGATAATAAACAAGTACTTTTTGAACCATTGAAAAAAAGAGACACTAAATTTATTCTGCACATTGCCAAAGATTCAGGATTCTCTTTAGAGGGAAGCAAAATGACATTTACTAGTGAGAAAAACAGAGAAAGAATGCGCCAATTTAATACAGATAACCGTATGGGAAATCGTTTCTTATCTTTTCCAGATATTTCAACAATTACCGACGATGATTACAATCAAGTCATGAAAGTCAGCATTCATTTTGACTCACTTTCACAAAGAGAAGAAATATTAAGACAAATCCCTAAACATTTAACATTCACAAACTTTTTGCATCTAGGCGGAGAAATCACACATTCAGAATACAATAAAGCTACGGCTATTCAATTTGTCAAAAACTATTATGAAGAAGAATATGAAACCGTTGCGATGGGTGATTCTGAAAATGATTTACCAATGTTAGAATATGCTGATATTTCAGTTGCGATGGGAAATGGTGTCAAAGAGGTAAAAGAAAAAGCCGACTATGTCACAGATAAAATTGACAATGACGGCTTATACAAAGCTTTTAAATATTTAAAGCTATTTTAGAATCAGAAATGATTCTTTTTTTTACTGTTGTTGTTCTTTCATTACATCTGCGTATTTTCTACGACCTGGATGTAAGTTATCAACATAGTAACGAACTGTTAAAGTTCCAGCAACCTTAGTACGAATCTTAGGCTCTACAATAAAGCCATCTCCTTCTAACATTGCATCTAACATTGCTTTGCAGCAATTTGCTAAATTTTTTACCCCTGGTTCACATTCATTCATAAACTCTTTGGCATTCACTTCGATGTATAACCACATTTTATCATGAGCTTCTTGTTTCATTTCCTGTAAACGAGCAGCATACTGTTCTTGAGTCCATTTTTCCATAATCATGACATCCTTTCTTATATTCTAATCATACATCATTCTAATCAATAACTCAAACTTTGACCTTTATTTATAGTTACATTTGTCACGTTATTTACAAAGTGTGCAAAATAAACACAATTGGAATCGTTGCCACACACGAAACACTTGTCAAGAAAATAGCTTTACTAGCAAGCGTTGCATCCTCCCCATACATAAATGCATATACACTAGAATTACTTGCCACTGGCATACACATAATGAGTATAAGTGTATTTTCAATCAATGGATCCATGTGAAATAAAGAAAGAGAAAACATATAAAACAAAGGTGATATAATCATTTTAAATATTGTAAATCATATCCAATATTTCCTTAACATCCATTTTGACTAACCCAGCACCAATTACCATCATGGATAATGGTGTAGTCACATTCCCTACGTATGTACATGTCTGTGCTAAAACATATGGAAGTTTAATATTAAAAATACAAAGAACAAGCGCAATAACGGAAGCAATCATCGGACCGTTCATAAATTTCTTAAATGAAAATCCACCCTTACGAAATAAACTCTCTCCATATCCATACATTAAACAGTTTAGTGGCATTGAACCTCTCATCACTGAAGTGACGAAATTCTTGGGAACAGGTTTCTATCGAAACCTTTCTTACCAAGCTATCCCCGCAGTTCCTGCGGTTCTTTTTATTTTTAGCTAATTTGCTAATATGCCTTGCATCAATATATTGATAGATGCATTTACATCTCTGTCATGATTTGAATGGCATTTTGGACAGGTCCATTCTCTTACTTTTAAATCTTTTGTTCCTTCATTCTTATATCCGCAACAATGACAGGTCTGACTGCTCGCATAAAACGTATCCACTTTCTTGATCACCTTTCCATACCACTCGGCTTTATATTCTAGCTGTGTTGTAAACTTTGACCAGGATACATCCGATATAGACTGGGCTAGATTGCGGTTTTTAAGCATATTGTCGACTTTTAAATCTTCTATGCAGATAATGTCATATTCTGTAATGATTCTAGTAGATAGTTTGTTGATAAAATCCATTCTTTGATTCGCTATCTTTTCATGAAGTCTTGCGATCTTGATCCTGTTTTTGATCCAGTTGCGGCCGCCCTTTGTTTTTCGTGACTGCTGCTTCTGTAGCTTTTTCAGTTTCTCAATCGACTTCTTCAGATATTT